>NZ_SFBZ01000078.1:0-29790 GCF_007095495.1 Microcystis sp. M_QC_C_20170808_M9Col
TCGGTAAGAATAGGCTTTTTCCATACCTCACATTTTAGCATATATTTCGTAAACGATGCTCATATTTAACAGTAAAGCCGTCGTAGAACGACGGGGTTTCAGACCCAAATTTTCGATGACACTTTTATTATAGTTATTATTCTACATCGGCCATATTTAAGATTTTGTCCCAGTGGTTGAGGTTTCTAGCCTGATTTCTCAAAGATGCTGCTATAGGTATGATCGAGTTAAACCTTAGCCCAAGATTCTACCATGGAGATCGAACGTCTTAACGCCCTTTCCGATAATTATATTTTCCTCCTCTACGATCGAGCGCAAAAAATCGCGGCCGTGGTGGATCCGGCGGAACCTGAACCGGTTTTCAGGCGATTAGAGGCTTTACAGGTGGATTTAGTCGCTATTTTCAATACCCATCACCACGGCGACCATGTGGGGGCTAATCAGGCTTTAATTAATCGTTATCCCCATCTTTGTGTTTATGGGGGAAAGGAGGATCGCGGTCGCATTCCGGGCCAGCAGCTGTTTTTAGAGGAGGGGGACCGAGTGGAATTTGCCGGTCGCTGGGCCGAGGTTTTCTTTGTCCCCGGCCACACTCGCGGCCATATTGCCTATTATTTTCCCCCGGTTAACCCCGGAGATTACGGCGAGTTATTCTGTGGTGATACCCTGTTTTCGGGGGGTTGTGGTCGTTTATTTGAGGGAACACCGGGGCAAATGGTGGCTTCTTTAACTAAATTGCGATCGCTGCCTGACCAGACCAGGGTTTGGTGCGCTCACGAATATACGTTAAATAATTTAAAGTTTGCCTTGACAGTTGACCCTAATAATGCAGCTCTGCAACAGCGTTATCGGGAAGTGGAGAAAAATCGCGCTCAAGATCTTCCCACGATTCCGGCAATTTTGGGGACGGAAAAGCTGACTAATCCTTTTTTGCGTTGGGATAGTCCCGCTTTGGCCATGACCATGGATAGCAGCGAACCAGTACAAGTGTTTGCACGGCTGCGGGGGAAAAAAGATAATTTTTAAGTAGTGGCTAAGTAGGGTTTGCTGAAAAAGTTTTTCGTGGGGGCAGGGTGTGGGGTGTGGGGTGTAGGGTGTAGGGTGTAGGGTTGATTCATGAATCAACCCTACTAGGGGGTAGGGGGGATCAAAGGCAAAATCTATCTCTACAAGCTCAAGGGTTGCGGATCTAACTTCAAATCGGCAAGACTGACATCACCGTGACCATTTACCGCCACCTCTAGGGGCAAATTGCCGTGATAAGCTTGGATTAACAGGGTTTTTAAGTCCTCGATCAGGGGATAACGGGGATTGGCTCCGGTACACTGATCATCGAAAGCTTGTTCGGCTAAATGGTCTAATTTGGCCATAAATTCGGCTTCAGTTTCGGGAATTACCTCTTTGATACTGGCCGGAATACCGATTTCCCGTTTTAAACATTCGATCGCTAATACCAATCTTTCCACACTTTCGGTCTCGCTTTCTCCTCCCAATCCCAGAGAATGAGCGATCCTGGCATAGCGCCACTTCACGTTAGGATATTTGTACTGAGAGAAGGTAGCCTGTTTAAAGGGGGCATCGGTGGCATTATAGAGGATGACGTGGGAAATCATCAAGGCATTGGCCAGACCGTGGGGAATGTGGAAAATGGCCCCCAATTGGTGGGCCATGGAGTGACAGATGCCTAAAAAGCCATTAGCGAAGGCCATTCCGGCCATTGTCGCCGCATAATGGACTTTTTCCCGCGCTTTCGGGTCTTTAGCTCCGTTATGATAGGAACTGGGCAAGTATTTAAACAGCAGTCGGATGGCATCTTGAGCAAGAGCATTGGTGTACTCTGAGGCTAAAACCGAGACGTAGGCCTCAAGAGCGTGAGTTAAAGCGTCAATTCCGCCGTAGGCTGTTAATTTTTTCGGCATATTTAGCACTAATTCCGGATCGACAATTGCCATGCTGGGAGTTAGGGCATAATCTGCCAGAGGATACTTAATATTATTACGGCGATCGGTCACGACGGCGAAGGGAGTCACTTCTGATCCTGTTCCCGAAGTGGTGGGAATACACACCATCAGAGCTTTTTCGCCTAAAGGGGGCAATTCATAGACTCGTTTGCGGATATCCATAAAACGCATGGCCAAGCTCTCGAATTCTATCTCTGGGTGCTCGTAGAGTAGCCACATAATTTTAGCGGCATCCATGGGGGAACCGCCACCGATAGCGATAATTACATCGGGATTGAAGGTATTAATGACATTTAACCCCCGTTCGACGGTTTCTAGGGAAGGATCGGGTTCCACATCATAAAAGATATTAATCGTGATGCCGATTTCTTCTAAAACTTCCTCTAAAGGTGCGGTAACTCCTAGGTCAAAAAGAGGTTTATCGGTGACAATAAAGGCCCGTTTTTTGCCGGCTAATTCCCGAATAGCGATCGGTAATGACCCGTATTTAAAATATACTTTTGGTGGTACTCGGAACCAAAGCATATTTTCCCGGCGCTCGGCCACGGTTTTAATATTTAATAGGTGGGTAGGTTCGACGTTTTCGCTGATGGAATTACCGCCCCAAGTGCCACAACCGAGGGTTAAACTAGGATCGAGACGGAAGTTATAGATATCACCGATCGCACCTTGGGAGGAAGGGGTATTAATTAATACCCGGGCCGTTTCTACGTTGTCTTCAAAGCGTTTAATATGTTCCCGATTTGAGGGTGCGGTATAAAGCACGGCCGTATGACCTCGACCCGCAAATAAGACCAGTTTTTCGGCTTTTTTCACCCCATCTTCAAAGTCTTTCGCTCGGTACATAGCTAAAATTGGCGAGAGTTTTTCGTAGGAAAATGGTTCCTCTAAACCAATATTTTCTACTTCTCCGATTAGTAATCTTGTATCTTCTGGAACAGAAATTCCCGCTATGTCGGCTAATTTTTCCACTGGTTGCCCGACGATATCGGGGTTAATATGACCATCTTTTAGGAGAATCCCGACGACTTTTTCCCTTTCTTCGGGGGAAAGAAGATAGGCCCCGCGATCAATAAATTCCTGTCGAACTTCTTCATAGATGCTATCGACAACGATTACCGATTGTTCGGAGGCGCAAATCATGCCGTTATCGAAGGTTTTACTGAGAATAATCGAGGAAACGGCCATTTTTATATGAGCGGTTTCGTCAATTAAAGCGGGGGTATTGCCGGCACCGACTCCTAAGGAAGGTCTTCCCGAAGAATAGGCCGCTTTTACCATACCAGGACCGCCGGTAGCGAGGATTAAATTAATGCTGGGATGTTGCATTAATGCTTGGGAAAGTTCCACCGATGGCTGATCGATCCAACCAATAATACCGGCCGGCGCACCCGCTTTGACGGCCGCTTCCAAGACAATTTTGGCCGCCGCGATGGTGCAGTCTTTCGCTCGCGGATGGGGGGAAAAAATGATGCCGTTGCGGGTTTTCAGGGCAATTAGGGCTTTAAAAATGGCTGTAGAGGTGGGATTTGTGGTGGGTACGATCCCCGCTAAAATGCCCACGGGTTCGGCGATTTTTTGCAATCCAAAGGATTTATCTTCTTCGATAATGCCGCAGGTTTTGCTGTGTTTATACTTGTTGTAGATGATTTCTGAGGCAAAATGGTTTTTAATCACTTTATCCTCTATTACCCCCATCCCTGTCTCTTGTACGGCCATTTTAGCCAGGGGAATGCGAGCGTTGTTAGCTGCTAATGCCGCTTTTTTGAAGATAAGATCTACTTGTTCTTGGCTATAGTTGGCAAATTGTTGTTGAGCTTTTTTTACCTGTTGAATCAGTTCTTCTAGCTCTTGTCTATTGGTAACTGTCATAACAATTTTGTCGAAAAAATTAGGCATTTTATTCTACTCTAGCGTTTTTCGGCAGGGGATTCGCTTAATCTTGGGATTTTCTTTATAGTTTCCTAAGCATTGGTATTATAGGATACTAATCCTAAATCCATTGAGTATAGGTAACATATGAGGACAGACACTCATGCAAGAGGCACTCATGCAAAGGGGAGAATAAATAATCAGTTTTTAATAACTGGATTTAGTATAAATTAGGATTGACCAGTACCTAGAAAAAGTTTGAGGACAGAGACTCAATGATCAAGTTACCAGAAATTCAAGCTGGTGTTCGAGAAGCTGGTTCTATTCCGCACTCCTTGAGTGAAAAGTTTAAAGTTGATCACAGCTTGGCAACGGATTCAGGGTGAGATTCAACATCAAACTAGGATATCTCTAAACTCTAAAAAATCAATATCTTCAGAGCCACCGAATCAAAGAGAATTAAATCAGTCAATTTTGATGATACTTTGAATGATTAATCTAAACCCAGTTTCTTGGCGAAATTTTTCCATCCTCTCCTGTTGTGAAGTCTGAAAGTTAGGCTTTTTGTTATTAGCAATGTAGGCTTTTCTAGATGAATAATCCTCTATACCATGATTTTCAATAAATACCCGAATTGTGTTTCTTAGTTGCTTTTATCCGTCTCCTACCCACCCCGAATTTTTCCCCTTTCGTTCTTTTAATTCTACAAAAATCAAACAATTGGCATAGGTCAGCATTCCATCACAGCGTTTATCCATGCCACCACTACCATCGACTTTTCTAATTTCAATACATTTATCAATAGCGGTAAATGTCACTTCAATTTCTTGAGAGTTTTCCACAATAGCAATCCAATCCCTGGGATTTTCTGTATCTAAATAAGCGGGAGTTTCTGGGGGAGGTGGCCGATCACAAATTCCAAATTTATGCCGATGGGTTTGACTCTGACATTTTTTATCAAAGAAATTGATCTTCATAACTGTTCTTCGATTTCTAGTAAATCATCAAAAAGCTGATTTGTCTCTCCTAGGGAAAGATTGAGATAATTTTCATCAGAAGGTAAACCCTTATATGTAGCAAGTTCTCGGATTTCTCCTTGCTCTGTTAATTCATATACAATAGCATCTTCTGCCGCTATACAAGAGGCTTTCGGGACAATTTGGTTGAGCTTTTCTTGGAGATAATCGGCGTTAGAAATCGCTGATGATAGGATTTTTTTGATAACTTTATCTGCTTTGATAGCTAGGGTTAGATCGTTGATAATATAAGGACTATGAGTAGTTAAAATGAGTTTATTTCCTTGAGTTAAATTGACAAATTCAAATAATTTATATAAAATCTTTTTCTGAGATTGGGGAAATAGATTCTGCTCGATTTCTTCCACAATATTTACAAAACACTCATTGCGGTATTTAGAAGATATAGCGTTTCCCAATCTCATGAGGTACACCAAAATCTTAACTCCTGACTCCTGACTCCTCAAAACCTAAGATTCTGTACCTCACAACTATGGGAATTGCTATAATACTTCTAGTGCCGCCTTTTTTAGGTCATCGGAAAGATTATCATTAGAGATAATTTTCTCGATTTCCATTTTTAATCTTTTTTGCTCCTCTCCACTGAGTTCATTGCGGGAAGTTTCTTGAGTTCGATTAATCGATAAAGCAATATTTCGAGAAACGAGAAATAAAGGAACAAAAGACTGAAAACCACTGGAAGCTTCTGATAGATTTAGTTTATAATCACTACCCACAATCTTGGCCAGTCTATTGAGTTTATCAAATTCCAATTTAACCTCACCTACTGGCAAAGTCAAACTGCCAGATAATTCCTGTTGTGAGCGATCCAATTCTTCCCAGAAAGTATATAATGATTCTGGCAGTCCTTTGAGTTTTTCTGGCCATCTTACTGCACTCAAAAAGTTTCGCTCTGCTGGTACATACATAATTTTTGGTACTCGATACTTTGAATTATCAGTACGCTCGATCGATAATTTAGCATTTTCAAAACTAATTCGATAAACATCTCCATTGTATTCAATTTGAGTTTCGGGTAAAAAGTAATTGGTTAAATTTTGGTATTGACAAAAAGATTTAACAAAACGCTTATATTTAGTCACATATTTTTCCTCTAAATCCCCACGATATAGAGCTTTTTCCAACCAGCTTAATGTTGATATTAATTTAGCAATGCTACTTTTTCCAGTTCCTTGATTACCGATAAAAATCGTTACTTTCCGAACGTCGATAAAACCATCATTTTCTAGTAAACCCGCCTTAATTAGACCGAAGTTTTTAACTTTAATTTGGCTCATTGTTATCCCCTTGATTGACGATAATAAATTTTGGGCAGTAATTTGTCCTGAAAAAAAAGCTCGTGTTGAACACGAGCTAAATTAACTAACTTCAAGGACTAATTAGCCACCGACTTTAACTACCGGTTTAAAACTGGGAACCACCAGTTCACTATCCTGTTTAGTCAGCTTATTGTATAAGCGTTCCGTATTGGGGAAATTAGCGGCTGGTAGAGTCGGGAAACGACGATAGGGAACCGTATCTTCACCAAATAATTGTAGGTATTCCATGCTATTAACCATGGCACCAATAAAGGCCTTTAATCCCTTAGTTGCCAGAATTTGGTTATATTTCTGGATTTCTTTTTGATTCAAGGGAGCGCGACCTAAGAAGTGCTTGGTTCCCAATTCAATTACTTTCGTATTCGGATAGGGAGCATAGAATTCTTTCAGGTAAAGATCCGAACAACCTAAACCCTCAATAAACTCTTTCACCGTGATCTCAGCATTGCTTAATTTACTCTCTAAAGCGGTAAATTCGGCATTGATGATATAGGGTTCGAGATCCCGTTCAAAAATCTGACGATAGGCGGCGCGAACAGTATTTTGTACGGCAACTTTATCCAGATTAGTTAACAGTTTAAAGATCTTAGTTTGTTCCCGTTGAACCGTGACACCTTGACCGACACGAGATTGAATATCGGGTTCAGTGCGAATCGAACTCGAAGGTGTACCCAATTCAATAAAGCGCGGGGTTTCCTCTTTATCAACTCTTTGGCCGATATCTTCGCGGAGATTGCCCAAACGCACCATCCGTAACTGCATCCCTTGGGGAGTTAGATAGCGCTCGTAGGGAACCGTATCTTCACCAAAAGCTTCCGTATATTCAGGACTGTCGATCAGAGCATCGATTAAAGCATAGAAGCCTTTTTTCGAGCAAAGATCGAAGTATTGATTCATTTCCTGACGACCGTAGGTGGGACGACCGAGCAGACGACGGTGAATATATTCGATCGCTTTCACCACATAGAGAGGAGTCCAGTAGATTTTCCGGAAAGCCTCGGATTTAGCTAGGGTTTTGATAAACTCGCGCAGAGTAATATCGCCATTTTCTAACTTAATCTCGGCCACGGATAAACGCTGACCTTCGTAGGGCATTCGACCGAAAACCTGACGATAAGCCGCTAAAATCACTCTTTGGGTGGAACTTTCGCCAAATTTAACGCTTACTCCATTGCTAGAACCGGGTAACTCGTTATTGAGACGGAAAACTTTCGGTCCCAAAGTACCGGGGAATTCACCTCGGGCGCCGGGGTTACTATTTTGGTTATTAGTGGCAGGTCCGCGGTGGATGAGGATACGTTTGGTATCTTTACCGAAGGGAGCGGGACTAGAACTAGGTTCGCGGGTTTCTTTCGGGAAAATTGCCCCAAATTGGATTTCTAGGGGATCATTTCCGGAACCGTAAACGTGCTGATCCGGTAAGGGGCGATCGTATTTAGCAAAGGTGGTGATAAATTGGGGAACTTTGCGGAAAGGTGCGCTGTAGTTAAACAGGTCGATCTGCATCCCCCAGTTGCGACATTCCTGCGCTTCTGCACCCAAACCCCGGAGATAGGGAACGGTTTCTTCGCCGAAATAGTCGGAATATTCCTGAGAATCGACTAAAGCATCGATTAACGCCGCTAAACCGCCGCTAGAGACGATCGAGAAGTATTTCTGCACTTCTTCCCGGGAGGAAGGACCGCGACCGAGGAAATGACGGAAAGCCAATTCTAGAGCGCGACTATTGATAAAAGGTTCAAAGAACTGTTTACGATAGAGAGGCGATTTACCGAGACGACGGACAAATTCTTTCATCGAGATGTCGCCGTTTTTCACCTTCGATTCTAGGTCAGAAATGGACTGACTATAGGCGCGGGTGATGTCCCGTTCAAAAATTTGTCTGTAGGCGGCCTTGATAATCGCAGATTTTTCCGACTCCGATAAACCGGTTTTCATGACAAACTTTTGCCGTTTTTCGGCGGCGTTGTAGTAGCTTTGGGGAAGACTTAAACCCTGTTGGTCACTACTGGGACGCTGACGCAGTTTATTAGAGGGGGTGGGGGCTTTTAATTCCCCCAGTAGGATATTGAAATAGTCACTGATTAAAGTGGCCGCATCCTTGTCTCTTTGGAAATACTCGATCGAAGCGGCCCGCATTTCTTGCAGGGCCACGATGGTGGCATCAATAGAACAGGCATTTTCGAGAACTTCCCTTAAACCGCGGGTATTAACGATCAGGATACTGGTATCACCGGCCACGATCGCGTATGTAATATAACGCAGGAACCAGGATAAATCCCGGAGGGACTTCTGCATATTGCTCGGACCGTAACGAGAGACGTTAATCGGTCGGAATCCGGGGGGAATTGGGCCGCTAGAGGCGAAAATCCCCTTTAAGCCCCCGAGGAAACCACCACCGCCACCAGACCCGCTTTCAGCGTAGGTAACGGTTCCTAATTTCATCCCTTCCTGGACGTTGATCACTTTACCCGCACCCACCAGGGCCAATTCTTCCACGGGGGGTTTTTCTAGGTAAGCCATGGGGGAACCGCCGGTAAAAATCCGGTTAGCTGCCCGTGAGACGATCAGATCGGAGTTCCGGGTGAGCGTTTGGGCAATATCTAAGCGCTTGCTCCCCGATTGGAAGTAGGCGATCAGTTCATTGAGTTCGGGTTTATCGAGAAAGCGGTCTTGTTGTTCTGCTTGGGTAATGGCAGATACTGGGACGGTTTGATAGAGTTGGGGACGCGCTAAGGAGCTGCCACCGCTTGCCTTAAGACTCATTGGATTTTAACTATCTCCCTTGACGATGTGCTGAGTTCTCCAATCGTGGAGGCGATCGGTCTTAAAACCAGATGTTTAAAAATTTAATCAGCATCTAGATTAAAACTTTTTGCGCTTCCTGAGATAGTTTATTAAGAATTATATAGATTTTTTTCGCTAAACTTACCGATCAGTCTATTCCGACACCCCACCTGTATGGGAGGCTAACCAGTCTAAATAGGTCTGAGAACCCGCCACAATCGGTAAAGCGATGATTTCTGGGACTGCATAGGTATGAAGTTCCTGTATCTTCGCCGATAACTGCTCAAACTGCTTTAAATCGCTTTTAATCGCTAATTGCCATTCGCTCTCGTTTTCAATCTGTCCCTGCCAACGATAAATGGAACGAATCGGGTAAATACTGACACAAGCTGCCAAGCGCTCGTTAAGTAAGGCGATCGCTAAGTTTTCCGCTTCCGTTTCGCTGGTTGTTGTCACCAGCACCAATCCAAAACCGGTTAATCTTTCAGTCATAAGTAATCGTGCAAAATAAATTTCCTAGTGAAGATAGGCACTCATGCAATAGGCAAAAGGCAATAGGCAATAGGCAAAAGGAGGAATAGATAATCAGTCTTTAATAACTGGATTTAGTATGATAACTGATAACTGATAACTGATAACTGATAACTGATAACTGATAACTGATAACTGATAACTGATCACTGAATTTAGGTGATCACTTTTTCTAAAGCGACCAGATCGGGAATACAGAGGGATTCCTGCTGTCTTTGAATCAGTCCTTTTTTGTGCAATTTGGTCAAGGAGCGGGTCACGGTTTCCCGGGCCAGGCCACTAATACTACTCAATTCCCGGTGAGGTAAATTGGGAATTACTGTACCCTGGCAGCTTTTTTCTCCTTGACCTTCGGCTAAAAAGAGTAAAGTATCGGCGACTCTGGAGAGACTATCGGCCTCCCGTAAACGTAAACGCCGGTTAAGTTGACGCAAACGCTTGGCCATTAACTGAGAAAGACGAATTCCCGCTAAAGGTTCCGATTTGAGCAGATTAACAAAATCTTGGGCGGGAATACTGCTAATTGTGGCCGTGGTTAAGGTGATAGCATCGGTGGAGCGGGGAGATTCTTCTAAAGCGGCCATTTCTCCGAGTATTTCCCCTTTACCTAGGATATTTAAGGTGACTTCTTTACCCTCGATATCGTAAGTACGAATTTTCACCCAACCATCCAGAATAAAGTAAACCGAACCACCCCAATCATTTTCTAATAAAATCGCCCGATTAGCAGGATGAGTGCGGGTGACAGCATGAGAAGCAACTTGATCGAGGGTTTCAGGGGGCAAACCGACCAATAAAGTGGCTGTATCTAATAATTTTTGAATCTCTGCTGATTTTTCCGCCGGATAGCGTTTTTCTTCCATGGTTTAATATTTAAATTTTGTTGGTTTTAGACAGTTGATTCTAGAATGGAAAGTTGTGGGTATTTTTAATTATCCAGTGACCGATAAACAGGACTTTTCCTCCCTACTGACCGAGATCGATCGGATTCTTGCCAAGGTGATTTCCTCTCTAGTTAACCCGCAAGAAGTTACTTCCGAGACAATTATCGCCACTCGTCAACAATTAGAATCGGCCAGAGCGCTGCTTTCTCCCTTATTGTTGCCCGATCCAACCCCTGAAGTTGCGCGTTGGTCCCTGGGAATGGCGGTGCAACCAGAGGGAGTCAAAGTTGTCTTTTTTCGGGAAAGCCAGGGACTGATCGATTTTTATCCTCTTTCTTGGAGTCTGGCAACGGGAACAAGCGATCTCTTACCCTGCTCTCAGGTGGAAGAATATCTAATTAGTTGGCTATCTAATCGGGATTTTAGCACCGATTCTTGGCTCTGGGAAGCCCTAGATCGATTAGAAGCTATTATTATCACCGATGACGGGGAAACCCCCACGGATGACCTGAAAAAAGCCCTTCTCACAGCGCAACTAATACCCCCCGATCGCCTATCTAGTCTAGAAACAGCGCTCGCTACTGCGCTGGCCCATATTCCCACTAGCGATCAACCCCAACCCCAAACCCTACTGGTGATCGAAGGTAAACGAGAGACCACCACTTTAGCAATAGTGGAAGTCCCACCGCAAACTCGCTCTTTATCCCGTCAAGCGATCGCTCTGAGCCATTTTAACTACGGGGAAAACACCTATGAACAGGCCATACTCTCTCACTTAATTTATCCTCTCTGGCGTTCTTTTTTGCCTCTTTCCCGCTTCGATCTCACCGATACTAATCCCTTAAAAAAATCTTTACTGGCAGCCGCTAGATTAACCAAATTAATCCTTCAAGAAGAAAGCGAATTTACCTCCTCTCTAGCTGGTCATACTTGGACGGTCAGTCGCACCGATTTAAATAAGAAGGTCATTATACCATATATAGATAATTTAAGACAAAAAGTTAATGATTTGTTAGAAAAACAGCAAAAAAGTCTTGAAGATATCGATCGAATAATTTTTAGCGGTAATTTTTTCTTAACCATTTGGCCTTATTTTCTAACAGAAATACAGCAAGAATTTGCCGGTTGCAATCTAGAGGCCCCCAGTCAGGAAACCTTCTCACCAGCAATCTTGGGTTTGGGTCGTCTCTGTTTATTTTCGGCTCTTAGAGGTGAGAAGGTCAATAATGCTTAAAAAAATCAACCTCAGTAGTAAAACGTAGGGTGCGTTAGACGGCCAAAATTGCTGCTTTGACTTGAAGGTAACAATCCGTCGTAACGCACCACCTATCATCAACTAAGTAGCCGGTTACAATTAAAGATAAAATACAAAGAACCAGAACCCTGTCCCACTATCTCACAATTAATTGAGATTACTTACTTAACCGGTGCGTGGGGCGCAGATTGCTAATTTTGTTTTTTTATTCAAGGTTATTGCCGCAAACACGCCCCCGACATTATTGCTAAATGTTAATTTTTATTACAGGATTCAACATTTGTGAGTTTAGAGAGAGTTAAAAATAACTTTTGTCGGGATGCTTTTGTTAATGATGGTAATATTCAGGTAGCAACTTTTAGTAACTTAAATCGCGCTCAAGAGTGACAAAAGCACCTAATTAAATACTTTAATCAAGTTAAAATTACCCAAGGTGTCATCGATACCTCACCCAGTCCTGAAGCTGTCTATTCCCCCAGTCCTGAACCCGTCTATTCACCTGTTCCTCAACAGACAGTTAACTCTATTTCTCGTTCAGAAGCGGTGGATTTAATCGAGCGCTGGTTAAAGGCAAAAAGAGATATTTTCGGTCCCTCCTATCAAACCTATTTAGGGTCTGCTGAATAAATCTAAAAACCTTGTTGGATAAGACTTTTGGACTTTTTTCCCCTCAAAAAGTGCCAGCCATTGCGGGGATCGGGGGGAAAATTCCTGGACTTTTTCCCTGAACACCCCACACCCCACTCCCACGATGTCGGGGGGGTTGGGGGGGCCACACCCTGCCACCACCGAAAAGCTTTTTCAGCAAGCCCTATTTAGGAGAAGAATTACTTACAGGTAAAGCTTATAATGACAAAATAAAGCGCTCTGATGGTCAAGAAAGTTCTTCCGAATGGTTAGCTAATAATGGTGCTTATTATATCTATGGAGTTCAGAGAATAGATTCAGTTAATAATTTTACATCCTCTGGTGATCAAGCTACAGTTGATGTGGTGGTTACTGAAGAAAGAACACTCTATAACAGTCAGGGTAAAATTGATCAAAAGAATAGTGGTTTAAGTACCTTATTGGTTCGCTATAATCTTGAAAATGACGAGGGAACATGGAAAATAGCCAACTCTAGAACTCTTAAAAATTTAGTTCGTAGATAAGTTTAATTAATTCCAAAAGGGCGAGAATAAAAATCAAAAATAGTTCAGATAAAAACCCATAGATACAATCATTGCTGTTAAATTTTCATCTTTAGACAGTATTTATAAAGCAATCCTGAAGATAAAGACAACCTAACCGATTCTATTCAGAATCATCATTATAAATATCTTGGAGAGTTTTATTTTCGTAGCGTTCCTGATCTTGATTTTTGCCGCGACGGGAAGGACGACGATATTTTTTATTAGCTAATTTGGGTTCGTAGGTTTCTTGACCTGCTTCTTTAATTTTTAACTTTAAACTTGACTCTTTTGTGCTAGTTTTCTGCAATGACTGTTCCCGTGCGAGCGCCTCTTCTAAAAACTCTAAATAATGTTGGTAACGTTCCCAATCTCCCCTAACCACACAGTTAGGTTCCCGACGATGAGTACAATCATTAAATTGACAATTTCCCAAAGCTAAACGCTCTCTCACTTCCGGAAAATAAAAAGTTAATTGTTCCGGTGAACAGTTAATATCCGGTTGGTTAAACCCCGGACTATCGGCCAATAAACCCCGATTTGGTAAAGCAAATAACTCCACATGACGGGTAGTGTGACGACCTTTTTGCAGTTTTCCCGACACATCCCCCACCCGTTGATTAATCTCAGGAATTAGACAATTAATTAAACTCGATTTTCCCACTCCCGATGGACCGGCCAAGAGAGTAATTTTATGGTTTAATTGTGCCAATAAAGCCTCAAATCCCCGATTTTTCTCCACACTGACAAAAAAGGGCCGGTATCCCCAACTATCTAGGCGATCGCCCCAGAGTTCTATTTGTTCCGGTTCCCCCAGATCGATTTTATTGACACAGACGGCAATTTCTAAGCCTGTGGACTCGGCTTTTACCAAAAAACGACTGATCAGCCAAGGATCGAGGACGGGTTCAGCAAGGGCAAAAACTAGCAAAATCTGCTCGATATTGGCAACGGCCGGCCGATCGATCTCGGTACTGCGGGGGAGGACTTCTGCGATTGCACCCTGTTGATCGCCAAAATTGGCTTCCTCCACGCGCACCCGATCACCAACCATCACCGACTGACCGATTTTCTGCAAGCGAGCGCGACGGGTACAGAGGAGATTCTCGCCCATAACGGGAGAATCCAAGCGCACCTGATAGAAATTCGCCTGTACGGCCACCACTGTGCCGTATAAACCGGTTAATTGTGCATCTACCATTTAGGAATCGGGGCGATAGACTTTGAGAACAAAAAAGCTATCTCGGTCCTCGATCGATTCTATCTGATAACCCTCCACTGTCAGGCTAGTGGGAACCTGTTCGATCGGTTCCCCGGCATCTAACCAGACTTCCAACCGTTCCCCGGCGGGCATTTTCTCTAATTGCAATTTTGTCCGGACAAAATTAATTGGGCAGGGAGTGCCGCGCAGGTCTAAAGTCATAGTTATTTAGGGTTTCCTGAAAAAGTTTCTCCTGGGGGCAGGTTGTAGGGTGTGGGGTGTGGGGTGTGGGGTGTGGGGTGTGGGGTGTGGGGAGAATAAATAAAATAATCTCCTATCTCCTGACTCCTGACTCCTGAATACTGCCGACCGCCGACCGCCCCCTGCCTCCGTTATCCGACAAGATTTTTAGATTTATTCAGCCTGCCCTATTTATGGAAGATATTACCCAAAAATCCCTCGATGCCGCCTTTCCCCACGGTTTCCCCGCGAACTTTTGCTAATTTTTCCAGCAATTCCCGTTCTTCTCCGGTGACACGGGTAGGAATCGAGATTTTAACGGTAATGCGATGATCACCGCGGCTGACGGGATTGCCTAATTTGGGAACCCCTTTATTTTCTAAAATCAGTACGGTGTTCGGTTGAGTACCGGCAGGGATAGTCAGGTCTTCTTGGCCATCTACCGTATTAACTTTGATGGTACATCCTAAAATCGCTTGGATATAGCTAATCGTGATATCCGATTTAATATCATTACCTTCCCGTTGAAATTCTGCATCTGTTTCCACGGTTAGATAAACGAATAAATCCCCCGGCGGCCCGCCTTTAAGTCCCGCGTCACCTTCCCGGGCAACGCGCAATTTCATGCCGTTGTCAACCCCCGCAGGAATGGTAATTTTCAGTTTTTTGGTTTCCTGTCTGCGTCCGGAACCGCCGCAAACATCGCATTTTTCCTCGATCACCTCTCCAGCACCGTCACAGGTGGGACAGACCGAAACTTGAGCAAAAGTACCGAAGGGAGTACGGGTGGCGCGACGCACCTGACCAGTACCACTGCAAGTAGTACAAGTGCGGGAACTGGTTCCTGGTCTGGCCCCACTGCCTTTACAGGTTTGACAGGTTTCCAGATGACGGATACGGATTTCCTTTTCGCCGCCAAAGACAGCCTCGCGGAATTTTAGTCTAAAATCGAGACGTAAATCCTCGCCCCGGGTAGGGCCTGTGCGTCGGCGGGCGGTTGCTTGGCCGCCCATGCCCCCGAAACCACTAAAGATTGTCTCAAAGATATCGGCGAAACCGCCCATATTGTCGGGATCAAAACCGGCAGCGCCCCCAGAAACCCCAGCTTCACCAAAGCGGTCATAACGATTGCGGGTTTCTGGTTCCGAGAGAATTTCGTAGGCGCGGTTAATTTCTTTGAAGTGTTCCTCGGCTCCTGGTTCTTTGTTAACATCGGGATGGTATTTTCGGGCGAGACGACGATAGGCGCGTTTGATGTCTTCTTTGCCGGCATCTCGCGAGACACCTAGAATTTCGTAGTAATCAGTGGGCATAGGGGACTATGGTTCTGCTGGCAATTTATAAATAAAGTTTAAGTCTAGTTGTTACTTTAACAAACTATACATAATAGTTTAGTTGGGTTATCCCTACTATTTTTTTGGTAAGGAAGTGGGGGAGTGGGGAAGTGGGGGAGTGGGGGAGTGGGGAAGTGGGAAGTGGGAAGTGGGGTGTGGGGTGTGGGGTGTGGGGTGTGGGGAGAAGGGGAGAAAAAAGCTGATAACTGATAACTGATTACTGATCACTTTTTAATCTACGGCCTCGTAGTCACTGGCACTCATTTCTTCGCCATCGTAGGGGTGATCGTCACTGCCCGATTCGCCAGATTTAGTTTCCAGATTACTATAGGTTCTGGTTCTAGTGTGGGAGAGGGTTGGCCTCTTGGCGAAGGTATTGGAGGAAGCGGCTTGGGTGCGGGTGGGTCGGGTCAGTTTTTCGGTGACATCGATCGATTGAAAACCAGTACCGTTGAGGGGTTGGGTTTCCTCTTGTTTACCCGTGTAGATGCGGGTACCGATTTCGAGGACAATCTGACGAAATTCTTCCAGGGTGGTTTTTAGCTTTTCTGGCGATAGGGAGGGGTCGCGCAGGGCGATTTCCAACTGTTGCCGCTTCTGGTCGGCCAGTTGCCGGATATCGGGGGCGACTAACTCACTGTTTTCCCTGAGGGTGACTTCGTAGCTATAGAAAAGACTATCGGATTGGTGGCGAATATCGATCATTTGCAGACGACTGCGATCAAATTCGGCGTATTTTTCGGCTTCTAGGCGCATTTTTTCAATTTCGTTCGGTTTCAGCCCTCCAGTATGGCTAATGACAATGCTTTGTTCTTTGCCGGTGCCTTGGTCGCTGGCGGCCACTTTCAAGATGCCGTTAACATCGATCTCGAAGGCCACTTCGATTTGTGGCATACCCCTAGGGGCGGGAGGAATTCCCGTCAGGAGAAATTTACCGAGGGTTTTATTATCTCGGGCCATGGCCCTTTCCCCTTGCAGAACATGAATTTCCACCGAAGTTTGACCATCGGCAGCGGTGGAAAAAACCTGAGATCTACTGGTGGGGATAGTGGTATTGCGATCGATAATTTTGGTAAAGACTTCACCGAGGGTTTCAATGCCGAGGGAAAGGGGGGTGACATCGAGGAGGAGGACATCTGCCACTTCTCCACCTAAAACTCCAGCTTGAATCGCCGCCCCCAAAGCAACGGCCTCATCGGGGTTAACAGAGCGATCGATCTGGCCTGCAGAAAAGAAACGGGAGATTAATCGCTGTACGGCGGGGATTCTGGTGGAACCGCCGACGAGAATCACACGATTGATATCGCTAGGCTGCAGTTCGCTATCTTTGAGGGACTTTTGTACGGGTTCGAGGGTTTTTTCCACTAATTCTCTGGTTAATTCCTCGAATTTAGCGCGAGTTAGTTCTAATTCTAGGTGTTTAGGACCGGTTTCGTCGGCGGCGATAAAGGGGAGATTGATCGAGGTGGTAATCAGGCTAGAAAGCTCGATTTTGGCTTTTTCGGCGGCTTCTCGCAGTCTTTGGATCGCCATGCGATCGCTGGCTAGATCGATGTTTTCTTGGCTTTGAAAGTTCTCCACCAGCCACCGCACTAAGAGGTTATCAAAATCGTCCCCCCCAAGATGGTTATTGCCGGCGGTGGCTTTCACTTCAAAAACTCCCTTTCCCAGTTGCAGGATGGAAACGTCGAAGGTTCCTCCCCCTAGGTCAAAAACGAGGATATGTTGATCTTCGTTTTGTTTATCTAAACCGTAGGCCAGGGCGGCGGCGGTGGGTTCGTTAATAATTCTTAATACTTCTAATCCTGCGATTATCCCCGCGTCTTTAGTGGCCTGACGTTGGGCATCGGTAAAATAGGCAGGAACTGTAATCACGGCCTCGTTGATCGGTTCCCCCAGATAGGCCTCAGCATCGGTCTTTAGTTTTTGCAGGATCATGGCCGAGATTTCTTGGGGGGTAAATTCCCGATTGCGAATTTTGATATTGACGGTATCATCGCGACCGCGTTGGCAATGATAGGCAACTCGTCCCCTTTCTACCTCGGTGTCTTGCCAACGCCTACCAATAAAGCGTTTGATGCTATAGACGGTATTTTCGGCATTAGTGACCGCTTGACGTTTGGCTAGCTGTCCCACGAGGCGCTGGCCCTTGCCAAACCCCACGATACTAGGAGTTGTCCTTCCCCCCTCCGAGTTAGGAACTATAATCGGCTGACCTCCCTCGAGTACGGCAACACAACTGTTGGTTGTCCCTAAGTCGATGCCGATGACTTTTCCCATGACGCTCTGATAATGATGGTAGTTAATAGGATACAATCGTTTACAAAAATTGTCCCCCAATTGGCAACGGGCTTTTTACCTCGTCTAATCTTGCCAGGGATGAAACAGGACAATTTTTATCCGATCCTAACAAAACTTGTCGGTCAAGTCCGCAAGCGGCTGGCGACCAGTCTATATAGGGTTTGCGGCAAAAAGTTTTTCGGTGGTGGCAGGGTGTGGGGTGTGGGGTTTTACCAGTTTTGAGGTGGCCAATTACCTAATTTTCAGGGAAAAAGTGCCTAAATTTCCCCCCGATTTAGATTTATTCAGCAAGCCCTATATACAAGAGTAACCCAAAACCAGTAATTTTGCTGATGCTGCCAGTTAGCGATCGCCTCTGGCTATTCTTAAAATTGCCGTTTTTAAGATTTTTTTAATGATCACGAGCGGACTTCCTTGATGTTGATGTCCCTAGCAGTGGAATTATTGCCCAATCTTCTTAACCCGAATTTTCGATAAATTTGGGATAAGATAACCAATAAACCGATCCTAGAGGACTTAATCATGATTAGAGCCTATGCTGCCCGAGAAAAAGGGGGAAAACTAGAGCCTTTTGACTACGATCCGGGTATATTAGGGGATGAAGATGTGGAAATCGCGGTGGAATATTGCGGCATCTGCCACAGTGACCTAAGTATGCTCGATAACGATTGGGGACTGACCACCTATCCCTTTGTCCCCGGTCATGAGGTGGTCGGCACGATCGCCGCTCTCGGTGCTAAAGTCAAAGAATTAAAGATAGGGCAAAGAGTCGGTCTTGGTTGGTTTTCCCGTTCCTGTTCCACCTGTGAAACTTGTATGTCGGGGGATCAAAACCTTTGTGCCACTGCCGAAGGAACTATCGTCGGTCGCCATGGCGGTTTTGCCGACAGAGTCCGCGCTCATCATAGTTGGTTAGTTCCCTTGCCGGACCAGTTAGATGCTGCCAAAGCTGGCCCGCTTTTTTGTGGTGGTATAACCGTCTTTAATCCCATTGTCCAATTTAATATTAAACCCACGGCCCGAGTTGGTGTCATTGGTATTGGTGGATTGGGCCATATAGCCTTAAAATTCCTCAAAGCTTGGGGCTGCGAAGTAACCGCTTTTTCCAGTAGTCCCGACAAAGAAACAGAAGCAAAAGAATTAGGCGCGACTCATTTTATCAATTCCAGAGACCCCGAAGCTTTGCAATCGGTACAAAATTACTTTGATTTCATCATCTCTACCGTTAACGTTAATCTCGATTGGGGTCTTTATATCGCCTGTTTACGTCCCAAAGGTCGTCTGCATATTGTTGGGGCTGTTCTTGAACCCATGAATACCTATGCTTTTCCCTTGATTATGGGTCAAAAATCGATTTCTGGCAGTCCTTTGGGTAGTCCCAGTACCATCAATAAAATGATCGAATTTGCCTCTCGCCATGGCATTGAACCCGTTACAGAAACCTATCCTATCTCGCAGGTGAATGAAGCCATGGAAAAATTGAGAACTGGACAACCTAAATATCGCCTCGTCTTGCAAATAAAATAAAACCATCTCTATCCCGGACGTAACCCCGATGACTCAACCCCTCACTCCTCCAGTTATCGATTGGGAAGAACCCCCCATTCCCCCAGAAGACCTGATTTTTGATGATGGAGAACCTTTGGAAACACACCGTCACCGCAAGGCTATGAATGTCTTAATCGATTCTATCGAACAAGCCTATCAGGATCGAGAAGACTTTTTCGTTGGCGGTAATATGTTTATTTACTTTAGCCGTGAGCGGGTTTTTAATCAAGATTTTCGTGGCCCCGATTTTTTCGTTGTCCTCGATATCGATGGTAGTTATAAACGACAAGGATGGGTGGTTTGGAACGAAAACGGACGTTATCCCGATGTGATCGTGGAATTAATGTCAGAAAGCACCGCAAAAATTGATTTAACTATCAAAAAAGACCTCTATGAGCGGACTTTTCGCTGCTCCCAATACTTCGTTTATAATCCCTTTGATGCCACTTCCCTGCAAGGTTGGGCTTTAGACCAAAATCAATGCTATCAAGAAATTATTCCCGACCACCGCGGTTGGTTATGGTGTCAACGTTTGGGATTATGGTTAGGAGTCTGGATGGGCAGCATCCAACGAGAAGAAGCCCCTTGGCTACGTTTTTATGACCTAAACGGCAATTTAATCCTCCTACCTGCGGAATTAGCTGAAATCGAACGTCAGAATGCTGAAATCGAACGTCAGAATGCTGAAATCGAACGTCAGAATGCTGAAATCGAACGTCAGAATGCTGAAATTGAACGTCAACGCGCCCAGGCAGCCTATCAACAGGCCGAAATCGAACGTCAACGGGCGGAACGTTTAGCGGCGCAATTACGGCAATTAGGCATAAATCCTGATGAAACCCCGTAATCGGCCCAGGAATGACCCCTATCTCTAAAAACCGAAAACCCACACATTCCGAGATCGGTTTGTGTGGGCTGATTGTTCACTTAATTCTAAGATTGAAAGCTTACACTTTGGCGGAATCTAAGACCCTAACTGAGAGTAACACCAGAGCGATCGTAAGTTTGTGAAGAAAAGTCGGCCGAGAAGCGACGTTGAACGGTTTCCCCGTAGCCATTGTCATTGTCAATACCGATTTCAGAAGCACTTCTCCCTAACATCGATTGTTGACGATTTTTGACGGCGTGGTGGTGACGCATCATTAAGGCGCGAGCTTGTTGTTCTGTAGACATAATCATTTCCTCCGAGCTGCAAATAGTGTTTCGAACTTTTTTAATCACCTACTAAATATATATAACATACAATTCTGTATCTATTTTTACAAAATGCCCTAATCCCAGAAAAATTAACAAAACTTTACAATAGGGTTTGCTGAAAAAGTTTGTTGGTGGGGTTAGGAATCAGGAGTCAGGAGTCGGTCGTCAGGAGTCGGTCGTCAGGAGTCGGTCGTCAGGAGTCAGGAGATTATTTTTATAGTCATTTCAGATAAGTCTGATACACTCTAGACCAGTTAAACCCTTATGAACTCTGGCATTGATATTCTCAATCTTAATTGAAATGACTATATTTATTCTTCCCACACCCTACACCCCACACCCCACACCCTACACCCCACACCCCACACCCCAACACCCCACTTCCCACACCCTATACCCCACTTCCCAACCCCAAGACATCAATCGCCTTTATACCTTAATCGAACTAGGTTCATCGACGGCGGCGATAATGCGATGACAACCGGAAAAGGGTTGCGCCCATTGATACTGGTGTTCTAAAGGATTACCCCAACAGAGACCGAGATATAATTCCGTGCGCGCCACATCTAATTCCGCCCATTCGGACTGGGCGACTAATTCTGCTAGAGAATCGGCAGAAATGGGACGACGGGAGTTAAGCGCCCACCAAAAATTCATATTAGGGGTGATACTGTTCCAAAACTCTAAAACCGAGGCTTTGGCAGCCATGAGAATTTCCTTGTCACCCGCCACGGCAACTAATTGATTATGAATTTCGGGATAACGGAGAGTGCGATCGCCCCATTGACAAACACGCCAGATAATGCCCGAAACCTGATATTGTTGTTGATAATCGTGAACTTGACGGCGAAAATCCTGATAGGCGAAGACTTTGCCCGCCTTTTCTAGATTGATCGCCTTGGCAATCACCGGATTATCAATGCGCTCCGCCGGGGAGAGTAACAGACGTTCCCCTTTGCAAGTGGCGTGCATTTCTCGCTCGAGGATTTCAATTAACTGCTGTGTCGAGTAAGCCATACTACCGCTCTTACCTGAGAGAGGATTTCTTTTTATGATAAAATAATTTAGTAATTAGGGTTGGCTGAATAAATCTAAAAACCTTGTTGGATAAGACTTTTAGACTTTTTTGTCCTCAAAAAGTGCCAGCTGAGAGTGATCGGGGCGAAAATTCTGGGACTTTTTCCCTGAAAATTAGGTAATTGACCGTCTGAAAATGGGTAAAACCCTACACCCCACACCCCACACCCGGCCCCCACGAAAAACTTTTTGCCGCAAACCCTAATTAAGCGACTAAGCTAAGACGCATCTTAACCGCCTATCCTTAGATTAGCTGAATTTCCCCCAATCCCTTTACTATTGCCTCTTGCCTCTTGCCCCGTCTCAACAAGCAATTTAAATGCTTGACAGCTTACTAACTGTTTTAAGGTTAGCAATTAACTTGGATAAAGCGATGTCAGGCTTGTAATCGATAATCAGGTGAACGTAATCCGAAAAAAAGTGATCTAGACCTGTTAATAGGCAATTTATCCCCCGAATGAGCTACAATTATCGGTCCAACGTGGTTAATAGCGAGCAGATGCGTCGCATCGAAGGGGCGATTTTTGCCTCTGGTATGCCTGTGGCCGCTTTGATGGAAAAGGCAGCCCTGTTAACGGCACAACAGTTTAAAAAGTCCTATTCTTTGGCTAATTTCCCCAAAATCGGTGTTATCGTTGGCCCTGGTCACAATGGCGGCGACGCTCTCGTGATTGCTAGGGAATTACATCTCGCTGGTTATCAAGTATCTCTTTTTTGTCCGATCGCCAAACTCAAGGATTTAACAGCACAACAGGCGAATTATGTCAAGCATTTAGGCTTAATTTTTCAGAAAACTTTAGAATCTTTGCGGGATTGTCAGTTAATTATCGATGGTCTTTTCGGTTTTGGTTTAGAAAGGACTTTATCGGGAGAGATTGCCGAATTAGTCGATAAAATTAATAGTTGGCAAAAACCGGTAATTAGTATCGATATTGCTTCGGGAATTCACACCGACACCGGAGAGGTTTTAGGCACGGCAATTAAAGCCACTCATACCTTTTGTTTGGGACTCTGGAAGCGAGCTTTTTTCCAAGATTTGGCCTTACCCTATCTGGGTAAAGTGGAGTTAATTGACATAGGAATTAGTCCCCTTGACCTAGAAACAATTCTACAAGATTCACCGCCAATTCTGAGGGTTAATCCCGATCTAATTCGCCCTTATTTACCTTTACCCCGTCCTCTCCTTACCCATAAATATCAGCAGGGACATTTATTAATTATCTGTGGTTCTCGTCGTTATGCGGGGGGGGCAATTCTCGCCGGATTAGGAGCGCGAGGTAGTGGTGTAGGAATGCTTTCTATTGCTGTTCCTGCTGCCCTTAAATCTTTATTAATTAGTCATTTACCAGAAGCATTAATTATCGATTGTCCCGAAACTGCCACGGGAGCTATTGCCGAACTTACCCTAGAATTAAATAATTATCATGTCCTCGCCTGTGGTCCTGGATTAACCACAGAAAATCCCGCTATTATCGAACAGGTTTTAGATAGTGATAAACCGATTATACTCGATGCCGATGCTTTAAATATTTTGGCTCAATTGGGTATAGAAAAATTATCATCTCGCCAGAATAAGACAATTTTAACGCCTCATTGGGGAGAATTTAAACGCTTATTTCCTAACTTATCAGATTCTCAGGACAGGATTAATATCACTCAAAAAGCATCTCAACAAAGTGGTGCAATTGTCTTATTAAAAGGAGCCAGAACTATAATCGCCTCCCCGGAAGGTAAAATGTATATAATCCCCGAAAGTACCTCCGCTTTAGCGCGAGGTGGTAGTGGTGATGTCTTAACGGGATTAATCGGCGGATTCTTAACCCAAATGCCGGATAATCCCCCAGAAACAACCGCATTAGCGGCTTATTTACACGCTCAAGCTGGCATTTTAGCAGCCAAAGAAAGGACAGAATTAGGAGTAGATGGAGTAACTTTAGCTAATTATTTATTTGCCGCCCTTAAAGATTCGATCCCCCCTGCCCCCCTTGATAAGGGGGGTGCCGATAGGCGGGGGGATCAGAATTGATAATTATTACTGTATCTAACATTAAAATATCTTTCATAATACCCACCAAACCTAAGAGAGCCAAAATATTATTAATAGCATAAATGTACTGTATTTAAACTGCCTATTGACATTTTAGTACAAATGCTCGGACTGCCTCAACCTAGCTCCGGCGCTCCCTTCTCCGGTGCAGTCTTAACGAGTAATTCAGATAGTCGGCATTTGATAAAACATAAGGAATGTTAACCAAAACCACTTATCGTTAGGAATTTTGATAAGTTGGAGATTGAACAAAGATAGAAAGTCTCTGGCGCTGACAACTATGGCTGTAATTGTCCAAAAATACGGTGGTACATCGGTAGGTTCCGTGGAACGCATTCAATCGGTCGCTCAACGGGTCAAAAATACGGTAATAGCAGGAAACACCGTGGTGGTGGTCGTTTCTGCCATGGGTAAAACCACCGATGGATTGGTCAATTTAGCCAAACAAATCGCCGCCGAACCCTCGCGCCGGGAGATGGATATGTTATTATCCACGGGGGAACAGGTGACAATCGCCTTGATGAGTATGGCCCTAGAGGAAATCGGACAACCGGCCATCTCCCTAACCGGCGCTCAAGTGGGAATTGTCACGGAATCCGAACATAGTCGGGCCCGTATCTTAGAAATTAAAACCGATCGCCTTTCCCGTCATCTATCGGAGGGTAAAGTAGTTGTTGTCGCCGGTTTTCAAGGTGTCAGCGATAGTGATCAACTAGAGATTACCACCCTAGGGCGCGGTGGTTCCGATACCTCGGCCGTAGCCCTAGCAGCCGCCTTAAAAGCCGATTTTTGCGAAATTTACACCGATGTACCCGGTATTCTCACCACTGACCCCCGTTTAGTCCCCGAAGCGCGTCTTTTAGACCAAATTACCTGCGATGAGATGCTGGAATTAGCCAGTTTAGGGGCGAAAGTTCTCCACCCGCGAGCGGTGGAAATCGCTAAAAACTTCGGGGTTCCCTTGGTTGTCCGCTCCAGTTGGACAGAGGATCCGGGTACTTGGGTGACATCCCCGGCACCGAAACCGCGCACCCTGCAAGGATTGGAATTGACAAAAGCAGTGGATGCGGTGGAATTTGAGGGTAATCAGGCGAAAATCGCCCTTTTACGGGTTCCGGATCGTCCCGGTATCGCTGCCCGTTTATTCGGGGAAATTGCCCATCAACAGGTGGACGTGGATTTAATTATTCAATCGATTCACGAGGGGGACAGCAACGATATCGCCTTTACGGTGATGGGAAATGCCTTAAAAAAAGCCCAATCCGTGGCCGAAGCGATCGCGCCGGTTTTACGTTCCCATCCCACTAATACAGAGGAAGCGGAAGTGATCATCGAATCCGGGGCCGCTAAAATCGCCATTACCGGCGCTGGTATGATCGGCCGGCCGGGAATTGCTGCCCAAATATTTAGCACTTTGGCCGCAGCGGCAATTAATATCGAAATGATCTCCACTTCTGAAGTAAAAGTCAGTTGTGTCATCGATGAAGCGGACGGAGAAAAAGCAATTAAAGTCCTTTGTGATGCTTTTCAAGTGGAGTATTCTGCTAAAGTTGCTCATTGCGAAATCCCTAAAAATTTAGTCCCAGTACGGGGAGTGGCCCTAGATAATAATCAGGCCCAAATGGCCATTCGTAACGTCCCCGATCGCCCGGGGATGGCTGCGAGAATTTTCTCGGTTTTAGCGGCAAAAAATGTCAGTGTTGATATGATTATTCAATCCCAACGCTGTCGCATTGTCGATGGTATTCCCCGACGGGATATCGCTTTTACTTTGCCCCAAGCTGATGCTAATTTAGCCCAAAAAATCCTTTTAGAACTATCGGAAAGTTTGGGTTTACAGGAAGTGGTGGTTAATAATGATGTGGCCAAAGTGAGCATTGTTGGTTCGGGAATGGAAGGACAACCGGGGGTAGCAGCACGCTTTTTTGAAGCTTTAGCAAAGGAGAAAATTAATATTTTGATGATTGCTACTTCTGATATAAAAATCAGTTGTGTGGTGAATCAGGAAGATGGAGTCAGGGCCCTACAAGTGGTTCATGCCGCTTTTGGATTAGCCGGACAGGGTAAAATTGAAGTACCCGCCTAAATGAAATTACAAGTTCTATGATGGGGGTAAGAGTTGTTTAATTGTTGGCAACTTATACCCCCAAAAACCAGTTAAGTAAGTTAACCCTCATCACCCCGATTTTATCTATGGAACCGATAACAGTGGCGACAATTGTTGCTTTGGTATTTCAGACTACTGTAGAAAAATTTACCGAAGCTGCTCTAGAAAAAATTAATACTTTGCGGCAAATCATCTGGAATAAACTTAAAGCTAATCCTAATGCTGAAAAAGCTTTACAAGCTGCTGAAAAAGGGTCAAAAACTGATCTAGAAAAAGTAGCAGATTATTTAAAGGTTGCCATGAATGATGAAGCAGATTTCGCCGAAAAAGTCAAGGGGTTAGCAACAGAAATTCAATCCTTGAAAATTCAGGATAATAGTAGTATGAACCAGGCTAATTCTGGAGGTCAAAATTTACAGAATCAGGGTCAGGTTAGTGAAGTTTATCAAGCAGCAACTATAAACATCAATAAAACCTGACTGCAGCCGCCTGTTCAGGAACAGGTTAAACAACATCCTCACAATTTATCTAATAGTAATATCCCTAGATTTGTTGGTAGGGATAAGGAATTAATTGACTTAAAAACTCAATTACAACAATCCCAAAAGCTTGCTATATCTACCTTAACGGGAATGGGAGGCATAGGTAAAACCGAACTAGCCAGACAGTTTGGCTGGCAAGAATGGCGGGAAAAAACTTATCCCGGGGGGATATGTTGGTTAAATGTGGCAGAAAGTGACGGCGGTTTTATCGGTACTTCCATTTTAGATTTTGCGCGGGTACATCTCAAATTAACTTTACCGGATGAGGGAGAATTAGACGTAAAAATTCGTTATTGTTGGCAAAACTGGTTAGCGGGAAATGTCCTAATTATTTTTGATGATGTGCGGGATTATCAGCAAATTAGGGATTATTTACCACCGCAAGAAGACAAACGCTTTCAGGTTTTAATTACCACTCGCAAGGAATATTTATCAGCGACAATTGCGACTTTTCGGGTAGAAGTATTAAAAGAAAAAGATGCACTTGATTTATTGCGTTCCTACCTTGAAGACAACAGAATTGACACACAAATCGAGGCAGCTAAATTATTATGTCAGGATTTAGGTTATTTACCCTTGGCGTTAGAATTGGTGGCAAGGTTACTGGTACGACGACAGGATTGGAAAATTAGCAAAATACGGCATAAATTAGCCGAAAACGGCTTAGATGAGCCAATCTTAGCCAAAAATCCCAAGTTTCATGGGGAAATGACTGCGGAAAGAGGGTTAAAAGCTGCCTTTAATCTCAGTTGGGAGGAGTTGCACAGCGAACCAGAAGCGCAAATTTTGGCACTTTACCTCAGTTTATTCGCTCTTGCGCCCTTTCCCAAGGAGATGATTCTGGATTTATTTCCCGATGAAGATGGGGATACAGTGGAGGAATGGTTAACCGATAGTTTAGTTCACCTGAGTTTAGTTCAGGATAATCGTGATGGTTGGTATGAAATTCATCCCCTGTTGCGTCGCTACTTTCGGGATAAGTTAGAAGCATCACCCCACGCAGAACCAGCAAAACGCCGTTATTGTGGGATTATGGCCAAAAAATCGGCAGAAATGCCACATAATCCCACTGTAGAAATCGTTGAAGAATTTAAACCTTTCCTTCTCCATCTACAAGCATCTGTCGGGGAATATCCCCAATATATCGCTGATGAGGATTTATTATGGTCCTATACGGGTTTAGCTCGTTATTATAATGGACAAGGATTGTATGCTATTGCTGAACCTTACTATCAAGCTTGTTTAACCGCAACTCGAACCCACTTAGGAGACAATCATCCCCATGTGGCAGCTTCCCTCAACAATTTAGCAGGATTGTACCGTTCCCAAGGCAGGTACACAGAAGCAGAACCTCTCTATCTAGAAGCTTTAGATTTGTATAAACGACTCTTAGGGGAAAATCATCCCGATGTGGCAAGTTCCCTCAACAATTTAGCAGCATTGTACAATTCCCAAGGCAGGTACACAGAAGCAGAACCTCTCTATCTAGAAGCATTAGATTTGAGAAAACGACTCTTAGGAGACAATCATCCCGATGTGGCAACTTCCCTCAACAATTTAGCAGCATTGTACCGTTCCCAAGGCAGGTACACAGAAGCGGAACCTCTCTATCTAGAAGCTTTAGATTTGAGAAAACGACTCTTAGGAGACAATCATCCCGATGTGGCAAGTTCCCTCAACAATTTAGCAGAATTGTACAGTTCCCAAGGCAGGTACACAGAAGCGGAACCTCTCTATCTAGAAGCATTAGATTTGTTAAAACGACTCTTAGGAGACAATCATCCCGATGTGGCAGCTTCCCTCAACAATTTAGCAGAATTGTACCGTTCCCAAGGCAGGTACACAGAAGCGGAACCTCTCCATCTAGAAGCATTAGATTTGAGAAAACGACTCTTAGGAGACAATCATCCCGATGTGGCAACTTCCCTCAACAATTTAGCAGCATTGTACAATTCCCAAGGCAGGTACACAGAAGCAGAACCTCTCCATCTAGAAGCATTAGATTTGTATAAACGACTCTTAGGAGACAATCATCCCCATGTGGCACAATCCCTCAACAATTTAGCACTATTGTACTATTCCCAAGGCAGGTACACAGAAGCAGAACCTCTCTATCTAGAAGCATTAGATTTGTGTAAACGACTCTTAGGGGAAAATCATCCCGATGTGGCACTTTCCCTCAACAATTTAGCATACTTGTACAATTCCCAAGGCAGATACACAGAAGCGGAACCTCTCTATCTAGAAGCGATTAATATTGCTATCCAAGCATTAGGGGAGAATCATCCCCATACCCAAACCTTTTATCAGAATTATCTGGAGATGTTATCCCAATTACCCGAAGCAGAATTAAGACAACGGTTTCCCGATGAGGTGGTGGAGATGTTGAAACCAAAACCCCCTCATCCCTGAAAACAGTCTTAACTGTGGTTGGAATGTTGAATGATGAACTATGACTAGGAACCTAGTTAAGAGTAGATTAGAGATGAAGATTGATTGAATAAATCAATCATAGTTAAGAGCGTTGGAAAATAGGGTCTGTAGGCGCACGGATTTTCCATTATGAATATAGTATCCTGTCAAGGGGCTTTTGTCAAGAGAAAATTTAACAACATCCAGACAAACGTAGGGTGCGTTAGACGGCAAAAATTTCCGCTTTAACTTGAAGCTAACAATCCGTCGTAACGCACCACCATCGACAGTGGTTGGAATGATGAACTATGACTAGGGAGCTAGTTAAGAGTGGATTAGAGATGAAGATTGATTGAATAAACCAATCATAGTTAAGAGCGTTGGAAAACAGGGTTTGTAGGCGCACGGATTTTCCATTATGAATATAATATCATGTCAAGGGGCTTTTGTCAAGAGAAAATTTGACAACATCCAGAAAAACGTTATTGTAGGGGTAATTCATGAATTACCCCTACACCTATTACCTAGTCCAGTAACGCACCACCACCATTGACAGTGATTGGAATGATTGAATGATGAACTATGACTAGGGAGCTAGTTAAGAGTAGATTAGAGATGAAGATTGATTGAATGAACCAATCATAGTTAAGAGCGTTGGAAAATAGGGTCTGTAGGCGCAAGGATTTTCCATTATGAATATAGTATCCTGTCAAGTCGCCTTTGTCAAGAGAAATTTTAACAACATCCAGATTTAGTCGTAACGCATCACCTATCATTGACTATGATTGAATTAATCACTGATAACTGATTAGCAAGGAATAAAACCATGAACACTAAAGAGAGACTATTGCAAGAGATTGAACAAGCACCGGATTCTTTAATAGAAGAAACTTTGAACTTCCTCCTTTCAGCACAAGCTAGTTATGCTAAATCTGAAAGTAATGTAGGGGAGGCAATATTAAAGCTTCT
>NZ_SFBZ01000079.1:0-9980 GCF_007095495.1 Microcystis sp. M_QC_C_20170808_M9Col
TGGCAGTATTCAATTGCTTCGAGAACGGCGGCTAAGGGTAATTCTTTGCTGTCGGCGACTTCTTCAGGAGTCATTTTGTTGGCGATCGCATCTGACCAAACAGTGAAAGCTGTCAGCTTGCTGCCTTTGACGTATAGTTGCTGTCGCCAAGAATGAGGACGTTTCTCTAAATACTGCCATTGAGTTTTCGCCGCGTTAGTGGTCATGCTGATGCCTTGATCAAAGCTGGTATCCCTAGTTTATCAGCTACAGAAGCAGCGCACCGTCGAAGGCGGCTCTCTTCGAGATCGCGCTAACCCAATGTTGTTTGGTGTTGTAACCCAATCGGATTCACAATAATTCTATCTTCCTGTTTTTTAACCTCAGCAAGATCATAATTCATCTGGAGGCGCAGCCAGAAAGCAGGGGTGCTACCGATTGTCTTTGACAAACGCACAGCCATTTCCGGGGAAATCCCCGCCTTGCCATTGATTAGGTTAGATAGTCTAGAGCGTGACACGTTCAGCATTTTTGCCGCAGCCGTAACGGTCAATTCAAGCTCTTCAATCGAACTTTTGACAATTCTGCCCGGATGTACGGGATTTTTCAGGGTCATCATGTTTTTTCCCTCAATGATAATCTACAAGGTCAATGTCGAGAGCGTTTCCATCTTCACCCATCACCCATCCTCAAAATCCCCAAATCACTGAAAATCCTGATGCTGACAAGGAAGTAGTGCAGATACCGGCGTAAGCCATGAGGGAGAGGAATGTAAAGATTTATTAAATATAGAGAAATTGCGGCATGAGATATGATCGATATGGTTGCCTATTAGTCTAAGTCAAATGAACATTGAACAAGTTATCATTAAAAACCTAAGAAAACTTCCCTTAGAAAAACAACAAGAAGTGTTATCCTTCACCGAATCTCTCACCTCAAGAATTTCCCTCCCTTCCCCAGATTATAGTCTCACTCCCCAGGAAAAAGCTCAAAAATGGCAGAAAGTAATCGCTAAACTTCCTAAAACAAGTGCGAATTTACCTGATGAAGCTTTACACCGTGACACTATGTATGAAGACTAATGACTCAATATTTACTGGATACTAACATTTTGCTTCGGGCGGCTGATACGTCTTCAGCAACTTATTCTCTTGCTAATAATGTAATTACTCAAATCGTTGAAACAGCTAATGAATGTGTTATTATTCCTCAAGTTTTAATTGAATTTTGGGTAGTTGCAACCCGACCCCTTGATGTTAATGGTTTAGGTTGGACTCCAGCACAAGCTACAAATTATGTCAATGATTTATTAGATAACTTTACATTAATTGCAGAAACGCCGGATATTTTTCCCCTTTGGTTTCAATTAGTCACCATCTACAACATTAAAGGAAAACGCACTCATGATATTAGGCTTCTTGCTGTTATGAAAGCTTCTAACATTACCCATTTATTAACCTTTAATCCTGATGACTTTATCCCTATTCCCAATATTACCATCGTTCATCCTCAAGATTTCATTAATTCCCAATAATTAGGCAGCAAATCCGACATACCGCACCACAATCCCTCACGGAAGTGGATAGTTCACCTGAAAAGGGGAAAAACAGGGAAAAACACCTGAGAATCCTTCTTCTGTGAATCACTGTCTTATGGCGAAAGGAGAAACAGCAGTCTAGAAAAGAGTTCTGGTATTATTTATAGACATCGCCGCGAGGTTTAATAGTTGTAATGATTTATAGATTGTTGTCTCTATCTTCAAAAAACAACACTCGATACTTACCTACTCGCAATCTTAGTTCATCTCTTCCGTAAAGGGGTTTAATATCTAATTTTGTAGAATCCGAAATCAAAGTATCCAAAGCTTCAAGAAGACGAATTTGATCATTTTTAGGCATCCTTTCTAAGGAGCGTTCTGCTTGTCTAAGTAGAATATAATCAGCCAAGTTTATCTCCAAATAATTTGTATTTTAATTCTGTTGAAGTGATTCCAGTATCTCGACCGGATAAATAATCTTGCCATGCTGCTTGGCTTTCAGCAAGTTCTTCGGCTGGAATGATCTCATCGTCATCTTTTGGCGCTACGGTCGGCTTGATGATAGTTTTTAAATCCTCTAAAAGTCGCAACTTATCCGTAAGGGGAAGATTCTCTATTTGGCTGAGGATTTCATAGTAAGTTGTCATAGACCTTGATCGTATCAGATAATCCGAACACACCTCGAATAATACCACATCCAGATACTAACCAAAAATGGTCAAAACGGTGGGCTGTTCACAACCGACTTGGTTCTGCGGTTTCTTTATCGGGATTAAGAAAGGAATATAAAGATTTATTAAATTGTAGCTTTTAATACAGTTGTGGGGGGGAGTGTGTATTGTTGTTTTGTCCGCCTTTGGTGTTGGGTTGTTGCTTAATCTGGCTGCGAGGGGGAGCAATCGCACTTTGAGGAGATACATTAATGAAAACAAGTGTAATATACATAACGGCTGTATTAACTTTATTGGGACTAACTGTGTCTCGACAAGCTAAAACATTTAACTTAAGTGAAAACAAAGACTTTTTAATAGCTCAATCTGGTCAAGTATATAAGTGTATAAATGATCATGACAGATTTTCGATAGTGCCAGGTATTCCTGGTGCAACTTTTAGTAGCATTAGTTGCCTGATCCCCGCAAAATTGGTAAAAAGATGTATGCAAAAAACTATTTTGGATAAAACTTTCCGGCGTTGTTCTTTAGCCAACCCCATCTTACATGGTGTTCCAGTCAATACATATTATTCCATACAAGTTAGTAGGTCGGGATATCCCACATTTTTTACTATCGATTAATTTACAGGAATATCTATCCATGTATCGATTAGTGTGGGAATCTCTGATACCTCAATATTTTTGAGAACTTGTTTCATGGCTTAAGTAGGTGCATCTACATCTTTCATTGTACCTTATCTAATCATATCTACATATCTAATAGTGTTCCTCAAATTATAACTTTCCTCCTCGCTCTCGGCACTATCGGCGCAGCTTCAACCCTGAAGCGCAAACTAAAACCATCCCAATCTACCGAAAAAGAAACCACAAAAGTAGGCTAAATTGCCCACTAAAATACCATAAATGCCTCTTCATTCGGTCAGTTGAGGGGGTATTTTTTGCATAACTCTCTCAATTCTCATGATTTCAAGGAGGATGGTTTATTTTTTCATCCGCTATCTGCTACAATACAGATACAGGAAATAAAATTTTGATCAGTAGGGTAAAAGTCTTTTCCGTTATCTTAGAAGGTAAGCATCATGAAAAATTTAGAAGAAATTAAAGCGATTTTGGGTCAAGTTAAGTCCTTAGTAAAAGAAAAGTATCATGTCAGTGAATTAGGTATTTTTGGAGATTATGTAAAAGGAGAAGTGCAGGAAAATAGTGAAGTTAATATTCTGATAGATTATACAGAACCGCCTAGTTTACTGGATTTAGTAGATATGGAATATTATTTAAGTGATTTACTTAAGGTAAAAGCGGATGTTATCAGTAAAAATGGCTTAAAAGGAAGAAGGCGAGAAAGAATTTTATCCGAGGTTATTTATGTATGACGCAACGGGAATTTAGAGATTTATTGCAAGACATTCTAGAGGCAATTTGTCAACTAGAAAAGATGACTCAGGCTCTAAGCTTTGAAGAATTTTCAACTAAGATAGAAATCTTTCTTTCGGCAGTAAAATTAATTGAAATAATTGGGGAAGCAGTCAAAAATATTCCTGATGAAGTGAGAGTTAATTATCCTAATATTCCTTGGAAAAACATCGCAGGTATGCGGGATAAATTAGTTCATGAATATTGGGCAATTGATGAAAAAGTCGTCTGGAAAGTGATTCAAAACAATCTCCCCCAGCTAAAGAGAATCATTATCAGTATTATTGAGAAATTACAATAAATTTTCCTGCCTCTCTGGTGTCCCGTTTTTTAACTTGGCTTCTACGACTAGCATTGATTAATCCTCGACCCTGGCTAAATTAAGTATAACACAGTTTACCTACAAATAGTAGAATGAAAATCGTGCTTCGCGGTTGATATTCTGGTCGGATTTCATCCCCCGCAAAGGTGAGTATCTTGTCGAAAAATCTAGCGGGGGCATTCATCCGACATTTTAGGTAAAATAAATTAAAAGGGGTTATTCATAATGAGTCCACATCCGTATAATTTTGACAACCTTCTCTTCTGGAATAACCTGATCAACCAAACGATGCTGAATATTAATACGTCTAGAATAATAGCTCGCTAAATCACCACTGAGTTTCTCATAAACAGGATAAGATTGACAGGGATTTGACTTAAGAATATTTAATAACTCGTTAGCTTGTTTTGCCAACCCAGTACGAGCCAGCTTTTCAGCATCTTTTTTCGCTTGTTTGGTAAAAACCAACTGCCAATTATCCATTTAAAATTGCTCTGATACCCGCCTCATCCAGACAATCTTCAATGGAAGTGTTGCCACCTTCAATAATTGAATCTACCATACCAGGAATAGAATACAAATAAAGCGTTTCTTGAATAGATTTCCAATCTTCCTCAGCAATTAAAATAGCATTCTTTTTCGTACCAGATAACAAAATCGGTTGATGATTATCATTGGTATCATTCACTAATTCATCAATTTGTTCTTTGGCCTCAGTAACAGTAACAATTTTCATGTAACTATCCCTTAAATTAACAACATAACCGATTCTAACACAAGTCAACTATTATTCCGCATAATAGCACCTTTTCTAAATATTTCTCATTTCTCCGATTAAACGCCAAGGAATAAGAGGATAGCGAGACTTAATTTCCTTTGGTACATTTCTAGTTGCTTCTCCAATTAGATATTTGTTTGATTCTTGACCAATGCTGCCGATGTCATTCCCTTTGTACGTTGTTCAATTTCGCTGCATCAGCTTAATTCCTTTACTCCCTTGAAGGGGATTATTTTTTCCACCTTTTTAAACTCTAAAAATTTCAGAGTTCACAGCTTATCGCTTACTTAAGATGGATAATTATTAGGATTTTCCATCAGCAATTCCTCACTGATAACAGCAACATTCAATTCATTATCTGCCGAGACAAAAGTGATAGAAGGTAAACCACTAGCTAGGCAAAGTGTATTAACAGCACAACCTACTGCTAACTGGATTGCGTCATAACCTCTTAAACCATAAGTTTCCGCTAATACCATTCCTGAATTAATTATACTTTCGGTAATTTCAATGACTTGATAATCTTTAAGCGAGTCCTTTCTCAACTGATGAACTATTGCCGCTGCATCGGTAACGCTAATACTTCCAGTGCGGGATCTTCGCGTAATAGCAGCTACAATTTCTACCTTGGCGATTGCGGCAATAAATATTTCATTATTTAAAGCATCAGTAAATAATTCCAATACCCATGCTGAACCAGTTTCGCTGATATAACGCTTGACCAAGGCACTACTATCTAAGAAATAAAGTGCCATTTAACGGCGTTCCTCAATAATCGTTTCTGAAATAGGTTTTCCCTCGATTTCAATCAATCGTCGCTCAGTTATCGGTTGAGATGAAGGACGCTTAATCTGCTTGACTAATCCAGCATCAAGAAGAGATTGGTGAAATACCGCTTGTTTCTCAGCTTCTTCTTTATCCATAAGATACTGTTGAATCTTCTGATTAAGCAGCTGAAGTTCTTTTAGCTCAAGAGTCTCAAGCTGATTCAAGATTTGAGTAAGGATTGCCTGTGTCATAATCTGCCACTTTTTTTGCTGTCTGAGTAATTAATCTTTTATAGCAAAGTTATAATTGAGCTAGTACAATAGACAGTATCATAAAAACTCACTCTTTAGACCTGCTTGATCGTAAATTTTTAGATTCTAGGCGCTTAATATCCTCTTGTCAGTAGCTGTTGAAAAGCAAAATGATCAAATCCTAGAGAACAGATTAGATATTTGTTTGATTGGTTCTTCGTTACTTGGTATGGTTCGATCAGGGGGCAGAAATCGGCTAAATCCTTATCTGGCAAGGGACTTAATTGATTAGCTCGTTCTAGATTGAAAACAATTGGCAAAAATCGCATGCTGCCGATGTCATTCCCTTTGTACGTTGTTCAATTTCGCTGCATCAGCTTAATTCCTTGCCAGTGAACCAAATAAAGAGAAAGACTTTACCGCTAGTTTTGGCAACTATTCTCGGTGTGAGAGGAGGAGGCAGATTTTGCTGCCGTTTCCCCCTCATAGCTAAGATAGGATCAGTTTTTGCGGTAAAAAATCTTACTGCCTTGGTCACTGACAAAATGACAATTGCGGTAGGACTGCCAGAGAGATTTGAAAATCGGTTCTTTCGAGACGCGATAATAGTCTCCTAAGACGGGACGGATAGCCTCGGTTGCTTCTTGGAGATGATAGTGGGGAATAGTGATAAAAATATGATGGGCGACGTGAGTACCAATTTGGTGATGGATGGGATTAAAGATGCCATAATCGCGATCGATGGTAGAAAGCGCCCCTTTAAGAAAGTACCAATCTTGACCGCGATACCAGGGAATATCATTTTCGGTGTGGTGTAGGAATGTCACCAGGTCTAACCAAACCACAAAGACGATATAGGGCATGATGTAGTAGTTAAACAGAAACCAAAAGCCTTGGCTAACACCAACCCCGATTAATAGACCTAACATAAAGGTACAGCATACGGTGCTAGTCAGTACCTGCCACCGTTCCGAGGGGCGAAAGAGGGGGCTTTCGGGCATAAAATGGGACCCCTGTTTATTAGGGGAACGACGGAAAAGATAGAGGGGATAAACAAATAAAATTAGCTGAAAACGAGCTAATTTTTCGTACCAAGCCATATTGTTATACTGGGTTTCCGTGACGGGATACCAACTTTCATCGGTGTCGATATTGCCAGTATTAGCGTGATGGGTGCGATGACTGATGCGCCAACCGTGGAAAGGTACGAGAATAGGAGTATGACTGAGATGACCGATTAAGTTATTTAACCAACGATAACGGGAAAAGGAACCGTGACCGCAATCGTGACCGACGACAAATAGGGCCCAAAACATGGTTCCCTGCATAAACCAAAAAAGGGGGAAGAACCATGCTTGATTAATCTGGTAAGTTATCCAGTAAAGTAGGGTAATAATGCCAATATCAAAAAAAAAGTAGGCTAAAGAGCGAAAAACGCTTGATTGGAAGCAACGGGCCGGGATAGCTAGACGGACATCCTGTAGGGTAAATGGCAAAAATTCTCTTTTTAGGGAGGGTTTAGGTAGGGTTTGGGACACTAGGTTATAACTCAAGATAGATGACAGGGCAGTATTGACGAAGGCTTGAGTAGCTCAAGTTTTCTATTTCTCGATGCGCTATCTTTTCTCTATCTCAGCTAAGAAGCGGACAAGACCGAGCGATCGAGCGAATTTCGTCTAACTCACCAGAATTATATTGTAGGGCTTAATGTAACTTAACAAAAGCCACTAGGGAAAGTGAATCACATTCTCCCCCTGTCTGTCCGTCTGTCCCCTTGGACATCTAGTACAATAATATCTGAGAAAATAGATAAGACTCTCGGTTATTCAATCAACATTATGAACCAATTACCTATTCATCCAGCTAACAAAAATTTTACCCATAGTTGCTTGACTTTTGCCGATTTTTAGGCGGGAATTGGTGGCTTTCGTCTCGGTCTTGAACAAATCGGTTGGCAATGTGTTTTTAGTAACGAAAATAACCCAGATTGTGTGAAAACCTACAATCACTCACGGTTTTGGCATTAATCAAGGGGTGACAGTTGATACCCACGTCAAGCACCTTAGTCAGCGCCTCGGCTTGACGAAACACAAAGAGCCAACTCGCATCGAAAAAGATTTAATGACCTATTACCCCAAGCAGATTGGGAAAATTTTGCCATTCGCCTTATCTATCACGGACGAGCAGTATGCAAGGCCAGAAAACCTGAATGTTATAACTGCCAATTGGCTCACCTCTGTCCTGCTGCCCAATAAACATATTAACATTGTTTTGTCAGCAGATAAGTTTAGAGGTCCATTTATGGCAATAGCAACTTTGACAGCACTTCACGACACTGCGATCAAGAAATCGACAGAACAATCCAGTAAGCTACCCGATACTGAGAAAAAGATTTACAAAGCCGGACAAACCATCAGCATCGACAGGGTGGAATCTGCACCCAACGGACATTTAAAAGTAACCCTCAGTTTTGGTGCTGGTGTCTGGTATATCTTTGAAAAAGATTGGTCTCCTATTCCAGAGTCTATAGAAACAGAAGGAAGTAGTAGCAAAGTTCCTGAACAAGCAGTTCAGATTATAACTGAGTTTGAAGGTTTTGTCCCTCATGTTTATAATGACGGTGTGGGAGTGGCGACGATTGGGATTGGAACAACTCGGTATCCTAATGGCAAACCTGTTCGTTTTGGCGATCCAAATATCACCTTAGAAACTGCTCAGAGTTATTTATCCCACGATCTTGAAAACACCGTAAATCATCTGGCTGCTTCAATTCCTTATTGGAATGAGATGAATGATAATCAGCGTTCAGCCTTGATTTCGTTTGCTTACAATTTAGGCGATCATTTCTACGGTAATCCCGGTTTTAATTCTATCACTTCTGCTTTGCGAGATAAACGCTGGAATGATGTACCCAAGGTTTTAGAACTCTACTCTAATCCAGGTTCCAATGTCCATGAAGGTCTGCTGCGACGGCGCAAGGCTGAGGGTGAATTGTGGCAAGGTAAGGGGAAATTTGCTGAGTAAGTAGTTGTGTCTCTGGGGTGATATTTGCACCACAGAGACACAGAGAACGCAGAGAGATATTTATTTGCTACTGGAATAAAGTATGGGATTATTGTTTGTCGGTTTTAAGCAAAATTTCTTGATGAGAACTATGTTCTTGTTATTTATCTGCTTATTTTGCAGTCAAACAACTCTTGCAGAAACCTTAGAGACGAGAAATTTTATTGTCAAGATTACTAGGAATTGCCCCGAAGGAGAGGTAGTATGTAATAACGTCTCATACACCGGAAGAAGTCTAAGAACCGCAGAATCAATTAAACTTACTGGGAGAACTGTGGCTCTTCTCGACTTTGTGTGATAATTTTTGCTTATGGAATCGTGAAATGCTTACTGGGCAAGACTTTTAGGACTATTTTGCTGAAGAAACTATCAGTAGCTCTCTTGCATAAGTCTAGACAAAATAGGATAAAATAGTCCAAGAGTTAAGATTGAAAGATGAATTACGAACAAGTAAAAACTTTAAAGCCAACAGAGTTCAAACGCTTGTGTGGCCTGTATCCAGATACATTTAAGGATATGGTAACAGTCCTAAAGGCAGAAAAAGTTTGGCAAAAAAAGACAGGTAGGCCTAGCCAATTGAGTACGGAAGACCAACTCCTAATAACATTAGAATATTGGCGAGAATATCGCACCTATTTTCATCTGGGAAATAGTTGGGGTGTTAACGAATCAACGGCGTATAGAATTGTTAGGAAAGTAGAGAATATTCTCATCAAATCAGGTCTGTTTAATCTACCCAGAAAAAAAGCCCTATTAGAAAGTAATAGTGAAATAGAAGTAATAGGGGTGGATGTGTCAGAACAGGAGATAGAAAGACCCAAAAAAAAACAGAAATCATGCTATAGTGGCAAGCAGGAGTACCACACATTAAAGTCGCAAGTCGTTGCCGATCAAAAAAGCGAGCAGGTAATCTGTGTCCGTTGTGAGAAAGGAATAGTCCATGATTTTCGACTGTGGAAAGAGAGCAAAATAAGGTTAAATAAGGAAATAGAAATATTAGGGGATAAAGGCTATCAAGGAATTCAGAAAATCCATCAAAACAGTCAAATTCCTCATAAAAAAAAGAAAAAAGAAAAACTAAGTAAAGAGCAAAAAAAAGCCAATCGTCAGTTATCACAACGGCGCATAGTTATAGAACATATTCATCGTCGTCTCAAAATATTTCGGATACTTTCATCAAGATACAGAAATCGCAG
>NZ_SFBZ01000008.1:0-9146 GCF_007095495.1 Microcystis sp. M_QC_C_20170808_M9Col
TCTGTGTGGAAACGGGGTCTATACTGATAGAATATCCGCAAAATAGTCCTAAAAGTCTTGCCCAGTAAGCATTTCACGATTCCATAAGCAAAAATTATCACACAAAGTCGAGAAGAGCCACAGTACTTGTCTTTGTATTGAAAAATGTGTCCGTCAGTCAGGTCATCAACTCCTCCACCCATCCCTCAATTTCTCCTAGGGCGAAGCTTTGAGAATTTGCTCTCGCTGTCTGTAAAGCTTGGCTAATCTCCCGATCGATTTGACTGTTATATTTTTCGGGTATAGTGATGGGAATCTCTAGGTTAGTTTCGCTAGCAACCCTAGTTTTTAACGGTTCATTGCCGGCAGTTCCTAGCCAAATTTTCCCTAAAAGAGGCAAGATAACCACTAGAACAACTATAGCCCAAATTAACGGGGTTATTGCCTTAATCAGTTGACTGATTGCCTGAATGCGGTTAGTTTTTTCACTATACTGAGGTGGCTCAATATTCTCTTGTGAATCTGGCCTGGAGTTCATCAGCTAACCTACTTAAAATTATTAGATCATCGTTCTCAAAAAACCGCAGAAACCCCAAATTTCTGAGCGGTAAACTGGAGAGGGCATATCGGGCAAAAGACAGCCAATACCCGATAAATATCGGCAATTTTAGCGAATTTCTGCCTTCATCCGCTCAAGGGTTTGCTGCATTTGGTCGAACATCATTTGCGGAGTCATGCCAAATTGACCTAATTGGGTTTTTAGCTGTTCTACGGTCATTTGGGCGGAAAAATCTTCAGATAACTCAAAACGCTTCATAAAGATCTTGTAGCGTTCCATTAACTCCTCCATCCTATCGATAAAGATTATTTTACCCTCTCGATCGAATTTACCGTACTCGCTGCCTAGTTGTGTGAGAGACTGGTAATCTTCAAATAGCTGTCTAGCTTCCTGTTGAACCACTTCTGAGTCAAAGAATCCCATAATCTTAAAACTGCTTATCGTCGATAGTTATTCTCTCCCCTATTTTATTTTAGCCTGGGAAAAAGTCTAGCTCCAGCCGATTTACGGATTACCGTATTGGGGAAATCGAGCAGATCACAAACGACGTCTCGTCGCAGTTTAACCGTTGCCCCAGGGAGTTTAAGATTAAAAGTGATCAGACCTCTTGTAAAAATCAAAAATTGTCCTTTAACTGCCCCACAGTGGCTATTTCGCTAAATTTGGGCTGCAGCCCTTATAATTTGCCAAAACGACGATGACGACCCTGATAATCTTTTAAAGCGCGGTGAAATTGCACTCGATCGAAATCGGGCCAGAGGGTGTCAGTAACATAGATTTCCGCGTAGGCCATTTGCCATAGTAAAAAATTACTAATTCGCATTTCCCCACTACTGCGAATTAACAGGTCTGGGTTAGGAATCCCAGCAGTATAAAGATACTGTTCAAAGAGAGATTCATCGATCGCTTCTGGGGAGACTAAACCCTGTTGCACCTGACGAGCGATCACCTGACAAGCTTGCACGATCTCCTCTCGGCCACCATAATTAGTAGCTACCGTAAATTGAATACCGGAATTTTTGCTAGTTTCTGCTTGAGATTTAGCAATTTCCCGTCTTAAAGACTCTGGCAAGGCTGATAAATTACCAATAAAGCGAATTTTGACATTTTGCTGCATCATTTCTTCTAATTCGCGCCGCAAAACCCGCTCGAATAGAGTCATTAAAAACTCTACTTCCTCGAGGGGACGACCCCAATTTTCTGTAGAAAAAGCATAAGCAGTTAAAGCGGGAATCCCCCAGTCACGACAACAGCGCAGCAAGTCTTTTAGTGCATCTACTCCCCGTTGATGGCCCATAATCCGCGGTAAACCACGACTTTTCGCCCAACGACCGTTCCCATCCATAATCACTGCGACGTGCTGAGGCAAACGGTTTTTATCTAAATCCGTAGGTAATTCTGATGACAAGCTCGGTTTAAGAGTCATTTTCTATCTTTGGGGGTTGCTCTGGGCGAACGGGAGAATTTTTCTAAGATTAGACGACCTTTTAAGCCAATTGTACGCCCTAAACGTCCCCAACTCGGTGCGACCACTTCCCCCTCTCCCGACGGAGAAAACTTCGCTTCGAGAAGCTCTTTTAGTTTACTACTGGTTAAAGGCCGATCCAAATTACCCCCCGACGCGAGGGAAATCGAGCCAGTTTCCTCAGAAACCACAATACAGATACAATTATCTAGCCTTTCGGTAATGCCCATGGCCGCCCGATGACGGGTGCCTAATTGCCTAGAGGTACTGCGCTCCGATAAGGGTAGAATAACACCCGCGGCCACCACTCGATCGCCCCGAATAAATACGGCCCCATCGTGCAGTAAAGTTTTAGTTTGAAAAATAGTTTGAATTAATTCTTTAGATACTTGGCCATTGAGCATCACCCCCGGATTGACAAACACCTTGGTGTCGAGATTGCCACTGGTTTCTAATACCATCAGCGCACCGGTGCGATTTTGAGATAAATCCTTCACCGCGTCCACTAACTCATCAATGACATTATCGGTCTTGGGAGTGGGGGAACTTTTTTTAAATAATTCCCACACTTGACCTTTGCCCAATAATTCTAAAAAACGGCGGAATTCCGACTGAAAAATCACAGCAATCGCCACTGCTGCCCCCAAAATCAATTTTTCTAGGACTAACCCCAGCAAGCGCAATCCTAGGGCATCGCTAATCACCGAGGCCAGCATTAAGTAGATTAGTCCTCGCACCATCCAAAAGGTACGCCGCTCGCCGATAATTAGCAGCAGCATATAGGTAAGGAGGAGAACTAACCCAAAGTCTAGGACTGACAGACCATGGCTGAGAATCCAGGACAATAACCGGCGAGGATCCAGAAAAAAACCCGACATGGGGGACGATAGCGATGAGGTTTATATTAAGGAGAGTCGAGTGGTTGACATACCCCACGCCGTAAACGGACGTGGATTCTTCTAGCATCACTGCTGTGAATTTCTGGCTCAACGAGTCCACTTGAATTAGATTCCTGGCGAAATCCAACCCAGAGGTGGTTCTCTCCTCAGACTTTCGCGACCTTACAGAAGCCTGTTCTCGTATGCCCTACGATACAGTTCAAAACCTCTAAAATAATTGGTTTCTTTGGTACTTGACGCTTAGAGCTTTTACCTATAGGAGCATTCCCCTATAGAACCCCATAACTCTAGTTTTCAAGGTGCGTTCATCGGTTGATGACTGGGTTTTTTAAGCGGTTGCTTACCCGGCCCCCTATTCTTAATATCATACATCCTATAAAGTCGCCCTCAAAGGGCGAGGCTTTAAACCCAATTTTTCGGTAAACGGTCTTGACGCAGCAAATCCGCCAGATTTTCCCGTTCAAGGATGAGATTAGCTTCTCCGTTGTGGACAATTACCGCCGCCGGACGGGGTAAGCGGTTGTAATTAGAAGCCATACTGTAGTTATAGGCTCCTGTGGCTAAAACCACTAAAATATCCCCCGGGTTGGTTTTCGGTAGCGTAATATCCTTAATTAGAATATCGCCAGATTCACAATGCTTTCCAGCTATTGTCACCACTTCCTGACATTCTTGACTCATTTTATTGGCGACCACGGCCCGGTAAACCGATTGATAGGTAATCGGTCGGGGATTATCAGACATTCCGCCATCAACGGCGATATAGGTGCGGATTTCAGGGATTTCTTTGCGATTACCCACTGTATAGGCCGTTACGCAAGCGGTGGCAATCAGAGAGCGTCCCGGTTCGGCAATGAGCAGCGGATAAGCGATACCTCTTTCCTGACAAGCTTTAGCCACTGCTAAGGACACTGCTTGTACCCATTCCTCGATACTTGGGGGGTCATCACTTTCGAGGTAGCGAATCCCTAAACCACCACCGACGTTTAATTGCTGTAGGGGTAAACCCCGTTCTAAACCTAATTTAAACCAATCTGCCAACACAGCGGCTAAGTCTTGGTGGGGTTGACGTTCAAAAATCTGGGAACCGATGTGAGCGTGTAAACCCAGACAATTCAGCAGCGGATGAGCTAAAACATAGTCAAATACCGCTTCGATTTGATGAGGGTCAAAACCAAATTTACTGTCTAAGTGACCCGTGCGAATATATTCGTGGGTGTGACACTCGATGCCGGGGGTTAACCGCAATAGGATCGGAATAGGGTTATCAGGACGATTTTCGCCTAATTTAACCAGATTTTCTAACTCTAGCCAGTTATCAACGACAATAATGCAGTTATGCTCGATCGCATATTCTAACTCGGCGATCGATTTGTTATTACCATGAAAGTATATCGGCACAGCGGTTTTATTGATCTGGTCTAAAGCGGTTAACACCGTGTGAATTTCTCCGGCCGACACCACATCAAAACCTAATCCCTCCCTAGCGACCACGGCCGATACAGCCAGGCAATTCCACGCTTTCGAGGCATAAATTACCCTAGATTCTCCGGGATAATGAGTCTGGAAACCTTGTAGGTATTGACGACAGGCTGTGCGGAGGGTGACTTCATCGACAATATACAAGGGTGAACCGAAACGTTCCACTAGGGTGGTCACATCGCAACCACCGATTTCTAGACAATCGCGGTTATTAACCTTGGCTGTCAGGGGTAACAGGGTTTGATTCGGGGATAGACAATCTTGATAGGCTAAATATTTTTGTCCGGAATTGTTGATTTTAGGTTCAGTTGATAGCATAATCGGTGTTTTTTGTCAAGCAATCGATAATTTTTGTGACAATCTCCGCGCATCCCCGATTCAGTCAAGGGAATTTTGACCGTCGGTGATCTAGATAACCAAAATAGTTCTCTCTTTCAGTGTACGATCAACCACCCGCTAAAAATCCCTTTTTTGTCAGGAAAAAATCGAGCAGCGACCCCGAAATAGTGGTAATAGTATTGAAGGAGTGGTCTTAAAAGTGATGATATGACTGACCAGAATGGCGTGTTAGTAGAAGAACAAAGCGAGGATATTACCCGCAAGATGAGTCAATTAGCCACCGAGTCGCCGAAAAATCAATTACAAATCCTGACACAATTAGCCGGGGCCGGAGAAGGTGGCCTAACTGTATTGAGAGATTTTTTGTTGGCCCAGCAGCCCACTCCTGTTAATCTGGTGACAGGTAAGGCTTATCAATTGCTATACCAAGATAATAGCGCTCAGAGCAAGGAATTTTTAGCTAATTATTTCCCCACGGGTGTTGTTCCCCTCGATAGTGCTAAAGGTATCGATTATCGACTTTTACAGGAATTATTGGCTAAACAGGATTTTCAAACTGCCGATAGTCTCACCCGTCAAAAACTCTGTGAATTAGCAGGAGAAGGAGCAATACAGAGGAAATGGGTCTATTTTACGGAGGTAGAAGCTTTTCCCAAGGTTGACATTCAGACTATTGATCATCTTTGGTTAGTTCATTCGGAAGGAAAATTCGGTTGGTCGGTGCAGCGCAAATTATGGCTCGGTGTCGGTCAAGATTTCCCGAAACTCTGGCCGAAAATTGGCTGGAAAAATGGCAATAATTGGACAAAATACCCCCAAGAATTTATCTGGGATTTAAGCGCTCCCGTCGGTCATTTACCCCTGTTAAATCAACTGCGCGGGGTGAGAGTGGCCGCCTCTTTATTCTCCCATCCCGTCTGGAGTGAAAAATAGATTGAGAACACTGGGTCCGGCTATTGTATCAGCTTTCTACATTTTCGGGACGATTTCTTGTAAGGCCGCTTCTAGATTAGGATAACGATAGTCAAAACCGAGCGCTTGAGTGGCTTTTGGCAGCACTTCTTGACCTTCTAAGACGATTTTTGCTCCTTCTCCCAAGAGAATTTCGAGGGCAAAATCTGGCACTGGCAACCAAGAAGGACGATTCATTACTTCCCCTAATATCTGACAGAATTCTTTCATCCGGACGGGATTGGGTGCAGTAGCGTTGAAAGTACCGTTAATTTCTGGGCGATCGAGACAATAGATAATTAAATTAATTAAATCATCCCGATGAATCCAAGAAAACCACTGACGACCGCTGCCAATCGGTCCGCCGGCAAATAGTTTGAAGGGTGGGATCATTTTCCCTAAAGCACCCCCATTGCCTAAAACAATACCCGTGCGAAGAATGACTAAACGAGTGCCGTAATCTTTAACTTTTTGGGCGGCTGTTTCCCACTTTTTACAGACATCCGCCAGAAAATCGCCACCGGGAGGGCTATTTTCGTCAAAACTAGCGGTTTCACTGGTTCCATAGTAACCGATCGCCGAGGAGTTAATTAAAACTTTCGGTTTCTGGTCGGCCAGTGCGGTCGCAACGCGCTCGCTACGCGAGATCGCCTCGACAATTTTCTCGGTGCCGATTTCCCGACTAGCGATGATTGCTCGTTTTGCTTCCCCGGTCCAGCGTTCCGAAATCGGTTCTCCCGCTAGATTAATCACCGCGTCACATCCGCAAATCTCTTTTTGCCAATCCCCCGATTCTGTGGCGATATAGGGAATAATCTCTATCTTAGGATAGATTGACTTTGGGTAAATTCTCCCAGCTTTATCGGGATTGCGAGTCAAAATTAGGATGTCATCGCCGCGATCATAGAGTTTGACCACCAATCGACTACCCACAAATCCCGTCGCCCCAGTAATCGCTATTTTCATGGTTTCTTGACTAAATTTATCCTTATTTTAGCTGGTTTTTGGCTATCAGAGTTCAGGAGTCAGTCCCGATGAAAAAATTTTCACCCCCACAGATGAAAGATGTTTCTTTCCCTACACCCCACACCCCACACCCTACACCCTCTTTCAAGTCGGTAGTCAGGAGATTATTTTTATTTGTTCTCCCCACACCCTACACCCCACACCCTACACCCCACTTCCCACTTCTCACTTATCCTGATACCCCATCCCGTTGGCTGCCGCATAACGATTCATAAAGCGCAGAAAACGCTCCCAGTGTTCATCGGTGATTTCAAAACCACATTCTACCCGTTGAATTTCATCTCCTTCATCTCCTCCAAAAATAAACTTAGTCGAGTTGGGAATAACTATAATCACTCCTTCCTCATCGGTGAGACGAAGATCACCGTAGGTGCGGGTGGTGAAACTTTGGAAACGTTCGATCGCTTTCAGGGTTTTAAAAGTCATCAGGACATTGCGAATCCCGGTACTTTTATTTTTGCGGAGACTAACACCGCTTAATTCTTCTGATAAACCGACAAAAAACTCGATCTTGGGAGTGGTCATAGGTATAGCTATAAAATTTTAGTTATTGATTTTCTCTTAATTACTTTTCATGGGGAAAAATTAGTTCATGATTACTAATAAAGTAACCATGAACGGAAAAACAAGCTATTCCGCTTCTCCACCTTGGATTTTGAGGAGGAGAAAACCCCAAGCTAATCCGACGAGGACGAGAACGATCGCCACGATCGCCCCATTAAATAACATACTTTCTGCGGTCATGGTGATTGCTCCTGAGCCTACAATAATCGATCAATAGATCAATGGTATTTTAACCTACGAAGGCGATCGACTGCTGCCGGACTAGGGCAAAATTGAGGGGGAAAATCGGCCAATAACTTTGAGAATTTTCCTAGTATATACGTTCTAGCAATCCTGCCCCTCTCCTCAAGGAAGGATGCTCACCCCCATGCTAGATATTTTTAATACTATCTTTATATTTGCCGTCACCACTTTGTGTTAATGTCTTATCTGCTTAATTCTCCACTTATACTAGAAAAATTAAGTATTGATAACTATTGGTGATAACTGGTAAAAAATCATTTATGCTCAAGATCAAGTTAATATTATTTTTAGGTTTGTTGCTGCTGAGTTGTCAATCGACTAATCTCAATGGTAATAATAGTTCAATGGCTCAGATTACGACTGAGAATCAAGGGCAAATATTACCGATCACGGCCAAAGCAGATATTAATGGTGAGATGATTGAGTTAGAAGTGGCTCAAACCCCCGAACAACAAGCCAAGGGTTTAATGTATCGCTCATCTTTGCAGAAAAATCGCGGTATGCTATTTCCCTTTGCACAACCTCTGATGGCCCGGTTTTGGATGAAAAATGTCTCGATTCCTCTAGACATGATTTTTCTAAAAGATGGTATAGTAAAAGCAGTTTTGCTGAATGTCCCTCCTTGTGCCGTCGATCCTTGTCCTGTCTATGGGCCAAACACCATGGTTAATCAAGTGATCGAACTAGCCGGGGGCCGAGCCAAAGAATTAGGAGTGAAAGAAGGAGATAAAATTAAGATTGAGTCTATCTCAAGACCTTGATTTTTGAAAATGGTGTTAACTTTCTTATAGAAGGTGTCCCTTGTCTGGAAATATAAGTATGGTTTTTATAAGCTATCACGCATTTATACTGTTTAAGATATAACCATATCGATTAAGATTTTTATAGTCTATCAAGTCATAGATTGAATAATCTTTACCCTTGCTATGGATTAAACAGAGACAAAATTCTGCTCGATCTAACGGGACTATCTTAAGAGAGCCAGCGATTTTTAGGAAAGCTGATTACAATTTAAGCAAATCTATCGAAATCATCGAGATAGCTTAGATACAGAAAAAACGGTCGCAAGACTAACTGTCCTTGAAACCGCTCAGGTAGTGTTTTGTTAAAATCACGAGATATACTATAACTATTGAGGAAAAAAATCCCCCTATGTCCACGATTGCCTATTCCCAATTCCGACGATTTCTGCAAGAGGAATTGTCCCTTCCCCAAGAATCGATCGCTATGGCCGAGCGCTCGATCCAATCTGATAAAATTCATTTACCGATGATTCTCTGGCAGTACGGTTTAGTGACCTTGGAACAATTAGACAAAATTTATGATTTTCTCGAAGATGTAGTCTAATCTTACAATTGCTCACTATTGACAAGGAGAATAATTGCCATGGATCCTCATAGTTTCTGGCACAGTCTGAAAATTACGATCCCAAAAACTACCAATCATCACTTGAGAAGTGGGTTATTTAAACCCACTTTTTTAATAACTATACAATTGAGAATTATCGATTAACTGCTCAGTCCATGAAACCCCATGACCAATTTGCCAAAAATTACCTTGAACAATTACTTTCTCCCTTGGGAATCGTCGAAATCAGCAAAGAAGTCAGCGACGAAACCCGACAGATAGATTTATTTTT
>NZ_SFBZ01000080.1:0-10762 GCF_007095495.1 Microcystis sp. M_QC_C_20170808_M9Col
GCTGCGTGTAAGCATCCCACCGAAAAACTAATGCGCGGGGGGTTTGGGGGCGGCGCCACGCCCCCAACGGGGGGTTTGGGGGGTAGAACCCCCCAAAGGCTTGGATTGAGTGGTAAAATCGGAAGTAATGACCGATTTTAGCCGAGAGTGTCCCCGTAAAAATCCCAACTTGGTAGATTGACAAAAATGAGATGCAGCCTAAAAAACCTAAGTAACCCCTTCTAACTTTTCATCGGTCAATTGATATAATTCCTGTAATTTCTCTAATTTGTCGGGGTCTGCTTGCCAAAAACCGCGACCCTGTGCTTCTAACATTCTACCGACAATATTACGGAAAGCTTCGGGATTAGCTTGACGCAATTTTTCCGCCATTTCTGCATCAAAAGCGTAGGTATCGGCTGCCTGATCATACACCCAATCGTCACTAAAATTAGCCGTACCGCCCCAACCAATTAAAGCGGTCATTCTTTGGGAGATTTCGTAGGCCCCACCGGAACCTTGATTAACCATGGCATTGGCCCATTTAGGATTGAGTAATTTACTGCGGTATTCTAAGCGCAAAACCTCCTCTAATTTGCGGGGAGTTGTATCATTGGAAAAACTCTCGACAAAACTTGTCATCACCCGTTTACCGCTTTGTTTTTCTGCGGCTAATTTTAATCCTCCTGTATTGCCGTAGTATTCCTGAATATCGGTTAAACCGTATTCTACCGAGTCAATTTCTTGGATAATACTTTCACTGGTTTTTAATAACTGTTGTAGCACTTCTGGCCGCGCTTGTCCCTTATCTTGACGACCATAACTAAAAACATTACGCTTTTCCCAAGTTTTCGCTAATTCGTTGTCATTGTCCCAATTTCCCTCCACTACTTGGTCATTAACTAAAGAGCCAAAATCCCCGGCAGGATTGGAAAATAAACGAGCGCTCGCATTGTCAATTCCTTGACTTTTTAAGGCTAAATAGTGCTTACGGATATAATTATCATTTTCCGATTCTTCTATCTCGGCTGCCCGCTGCATTAAATCATCCAATAACTCGATAATATTGATAAAAGTATCCCGAAAAATTCCCGATAAATTAGCCAGAATATCGATGCGCGGGTGTCCAATTTCCCCGAGAGGTTTTAATTCATACCTGACAATTCTTCCTGTCCCCTCTTTCACTGGTTCCGCACCGACTAATTCTAAGAGAATACCCAGGGATTCACCCTTAGTTTTAATCACATCCAATCCCCAGAGTAAAACCGCTACAGTTTCGGGATATTTTCCTTTTTCGGTTAAGTTTTGTTCTAGCAGTTTTTTGGCGATTTCTCGTCCGCGGGTGTAGGCTGCTGGGGAAGGCATCCGGTAGGGGTCTAAAGCGTGTATATTGCGTCCTGTGGGCAAAACTCCCGCACCATCTCGGAGTAAATCACCCCCCGGCGCCGGGGGTACATATTCCCCATTTAATCCCCGCAAAAGATTAGTTAATTCTTCGCTATTTTGTCCTAATAAATTTTTAATAGTAATGCCTTCTTTAACCTTTTCATTGGTTGCTTCGTCAGCGATAATTTGCTGAAATTCTCGCTCAGATAAATCGGTGAAATAAGCGTCAAGATAACCTTTTAATTCTTCCTGATTGGGAGCAGTTCCTAGGGTGTGTAAACCCGAAGAAAATAGTCTTTGTTCGACGATTTGTAGGTAATTATACACCTTGACAAAATAATCGGTTAGTGCATAGCGGCTAAATAATTTGGCATTTTCTAAAGTGAATTCTATTCCCTGTTTTTCTGCTTCCAGAAAAGGACAATCTTTAGAGATACCTGTATCAATAATCTTTTGGAGAATACTATCTCTTAAAGCGTAATTTTTCTCAGGATTTTCTCGAAACTCTGCAATCAAATCTCGCAAAATCATCAATTCTTTATATAATCCCGCTCGTCCGTAGGGAGGTACATTATGGGAAATTAACACCCCATAGCCGCGACGTTTAGCTAGGATAGATTCCGAGGGATTATTAGCGGCATAAATATATAAATTCGGTAAATCTCCTAATAAAATATCTGACCAAGAATAACCAGTATTTCCTAGGGGTGAACCGGGCAGCCATTCGACAGTTCCGTGCATACCAAAATGAATGATCGCATCGGTCTTAAAATCTTTTTGTAACCACTGATAAAAGGCTGCATACTGAGGGTGAGGAGTTAAATCTTTTTCAAACATTAACCGCATCGGATCCCCAGCAATTCCTAAAGGTGGTTGCACTCCAATCCAGATATTACCTAACTCAATTCCCCCTAAATGATACTGGTCGCCAATAGTTTTTATCCCCGCATCTTTCAGAGATTTCCAGTGTTTTTCAATGCGAGAAGTTAACAGATAACCTAGCCAATTTTCTAAAGTTTCTATCGATAAACGATTTTGTTTAGAGAGATTTTCATCATCGGCAAATTTAACTTTTTGAATAATTTCTTCCCCGTCTTCGGGAATCGTTCCCACATTATAACCCTGCGCTTGTAAAGCTTGTAAAAACTTAACTAAACTCCGGGGAACATTTAATAAAGCTGCCGTACCAACTGCCCCATAACCAGGCGGAAATCCATAGAGAATGATGGCTATTTTGCGTTCTTGGGGAGGGGTTTTATGTAACTTAATCCAACTGTTTAAACGTCCAGTTAAACGCTGTAATCTTTCGGGGATTAAATAGATAGTTTCTCCCACTAATCCCCCCAGAGGAATCGTATCAATTGCTCCATCTAATTCAGGTAAAGCGTATAGAACCACACTCTGTAAACCACCGATTCCCTGTCTTGTCCAAGAATAAATATCTTGAATCAATAAAGGGGCAGCGATAAGATAAGGAATATTTTTAGCGGACAGAATTCGTTTAGCCACTTCTACCTGTCTTCCTGCTTCCATAGAACCCGCAGGACCCCCCACCAAAGGAAAGCCAATCGTCGAAACAATGGCATCTACTGTCACCGCATCTTCACTTAAAGAAGGAGTTTCAATGATTCCTTTTTTTCTTTGCTGAATTTCGTAGTCTGTGGTTAACCAATCCCGAACAATTGTATGGCCTTCCACTCCGTTAATAAACACGGGTAGGGGAATTAAATTAGCCGTTTCAAAATGACGGATTAATTGATTAATATAGGGCAATTTACTGATAACGTGCTTCCGATAAAGCAGCAGAGCAACCACTGGTTTATCAAGAGATTTATTTTTTTTATACCAAGCTAAATATTCTTGGGGAGTGAGAAAATAACCCTGATAATCGGGGTGTAATAGTCCCTTATTAGGAGTTTCAATAACTTCGGGTATTTCCTGTACTTTTAATCCTAGATATTTTTGGGCAATTACCCAACACATAGCGGCCACATTTTCGGTTCCTCCCGCATTCCAATAACCGTAAATAATTAACCAATTACGCAAATCTTGAACTTTTTTAGCGGGAATAAATTTCAGTAGTTTAGGACCAGTTTTGAGGAAACTAAGATAACCAGCTAACTTATCTTCTTCCTTGCCACTGGAAAATTTACTCAAGATAAATTGAATTGGTTTTGGCATTCCTTTTGGTTTGTCCCCGATGGCAAATTCTCCCAAACGGGTTAAACTCATTAACTCTAAAGCAGACTCAAAAACTAAGCGAATCGGAATCTGTGCCGCTCGTTGCCGTAGCCAAGTAACTTGATCGTAATCGAAGATCAAACTAGCAAAAAAAACGTCGGCAGTGGCTAAAGCTTGCTCGACTATTTCCGGTTCGCTAGTCAAGGATTTATCGCTAAATACTTTTACTTCTAAATCGGGACATTTAAAACTAGCCAACAGGCCCGATTGCCGATACAAATTCCTGTTAAAGGTTTCAAAGCCAACAATTAAAACAATGCTTTTCATAAGAATATATTTTTAGACCAATCAGGGTGCGTTATCCTGCCTGAAAACACCCCCTGAAATGATCATAACGACAAATTAATAATAACTGCCGGATTTGCGATGATGGATAGCGGTTAAACCCTGGTGTAAAACCTTGCCTTTTTCTGCGATCGCATAAAGCAGCCAATGATCACCGCACTCCATTCGTTGTTCTACCCGACATTCCAGATAAGCGAGCGCTTCGGCCAGAATCGGCCCACCGTTCTCAGCTTTAGTGGTTTCGATATTAGCAAAACGATCTTCTCCTGGAGTAAAAGGTTTAAGAAAATGCTTCATTAAAGCCAAATGTTGACCTTCTTGGAGGATATTAAGGACAAAAGGCGTACCGCTATAAAGCAGAGACTCGATCGCTCGTTCTTTCGCCACGGCAATAGTCAATCCGGGGGGGGTGAACGTCGCTTGCGACACCCAAGAGGCTAACATGGCGCCGCGCAATTCTCCCAATTCGCAGGTGACGATACAGAGAGAACCCACCAAACGGCCCAGCGCCTGCGATCGCCGATCGCTTTGGGATTGGTTAACATTAGTTTTCGGTTGTCTGCTTTTGCGAGCTTTTTTGACTGCTTGAGCGAAATCGGTTCCCGCTTCCTCACAGGTCTTTAAAATTGCCTCTGTAGGCTTAAATTTAACTCGAATTGGCTCAAAACCGAAGCGATAACCGCCATCCCGGAATTTACCTTCCAAAAGATCGATCGCTTCGCCACTCCAACCGTAGGAGCCAAAAACCCCCACCAGCTTGCTTTTATCGCCATTTGCCAGGGTAATCCCCAAGGCGGTTTGGATGGGAGTCGGTGCGTGTCCTCCCAAAGTGGGGGAACCAAAGATAAAACCGACACTTTTTTCGATCGCCGTTTTGATCTCGTCCGGTTCAGCGAACTCGGCATTAATCGCCGTGACTGCTACTGCCGCTTTCGTGATCCCCATGGCGATCGCTTGAGCGAGGGTGGCGGTGTTGCCGTAGGCACTAGCATAAATCAGGGCGATTGTCAACTCTTGGGACTTTTGTACTGCTAACCATTGTTGATAGGAAAGGGTCAATTCGTGCATCGCGTAACGCACCAGAGGACCGTGACCAACAGCATAAAATAAGGGCGATTTAGCGGCTAATTTCTCCAAAGCGTTGCTAATTTGGCTGGCATAGGGAGCCATGAGACAATCGAAATAATAACGCCGATCTTCGTTATAAACGCTCCAACCCTCATCAAAAATTTGGTCGCCACAAACGTGCGCCCCGAATAATTTATCGGTGTAGAGAATATCAGTTTTACTGTCGTAGGTACAGAGTTGATCGGGAAATCGGGGGTTAGGAGTGGGGATAAATTCTAATTGATGGTTGGCTCCTAAATTTAATATTTCTTCCCCCTTGACAACCAACAGATTTAATGCTTCGGTTTCGAGAATTTTTTTCAGGGAAATTGCCCCTGGATTAGAACAAACAAAAGTGACTTGAGGAGCGATTTCTAAAAGTGCCTTGAGGGTGACGGCACGATTGGGGTTAACGTGACCGAGGATAATATAATCAATCGTTTTCGGATCGATTCTTTTAGTTAAAGCCTCTAAAAATATAGCCGAGAATGATTCCCCCGGGGGATCAAAAAGAGCGACCTTTTCACTTTTAATCAGATAACTATTGGCGGTGGTTCCCTTTTGTAATCCGTATTCGATCTCGAATTTTAACCGGTCCCAAGTGCGGGAACGAAAGACAAAAGTATCGGCGGCTATCGGTGCTACTTGTACATCTCTCGGTTTGACAATTGCATTATTCATAATTTTAGTTACCAGTTATCAGTTAAGTAGTCAAGTAGTTAAGCGGCAACTTGAGGCTGTCATCATTTTTTACTTGGCAAGTTTGGCATCAAAGTCAACACTTGATTTTTGACTAAATACAGCCTTTTATCCCTAGGGACGAGTGGGGAAATTTATAGGTTATCTTGCCAGCCGGAAGGACATCAATATCTACAGTACACTATCTCTGGGAAGAAACCTAGCTTCTAGCAATTTGCTCGCGGGTAACGATACTCCTCTGGGGGGATTTGCCAGTCTATTGAGAAATTCTAAAGGGAACGTGATCCCCAGAAGCGAGGTGCTAGTCTGAGGAAAACCCTGCTCTCTCCCTATCAGGCAAAGTTTTTATGAGCTATCAGCACTCGTCTTTTGACTGCACTAGCGCCAATTTTGAGAAAGCCGCTTTGACTCATTTTCGCGCTCTTGTGGCTTTTTTACCAGATAATTGCCGTGTTTACCGACAAACCTGGGAATTCTCTACGGTTCTCTGTCTCGATTTTCTAGCCTGTTTGCAGGGACTAGCAATCACCCGTCAAAATTTCGCCCATCTAGTTAATGTGACACAAGAACTCGGTTTAGGTCAAGCAATTATTTTGAAAGTAGGCAATAAAATCGTTGAGTGGCATCGTTTAACAGTCTAGAAAAAAATCGGCTCTCTCTGTTCTTTGTGTCTCTGTGGTTTATAACTACCTCTTGCCTGTCCTAACCAAGAAGTTAATTTTGTCCTAAGTAGGGAGGCACAATTATTTGTAGGATGGGTTAGCGGTAGCGTAACCCATGCGGGCGTTGGGTTTCATACTTCAACCCAACCTACGTTCATCTTATATTTAATTCCACCCACCTACTTATCTAGAACTGTTTGAGTTGAGAAAAAGCTCCGATAATTTGACCAAGGCTAATACCACCATCATTAGTGGGAACAGTTTGCTGCCAGTAGGGTTGAAATCCTGAAGCTTGTAGGCGATTAATTGTTCTTTCCGTCAGATAACGATTTTGAAAACAGCCTCCCGTCAGGAGAATTTTTTCTCTACCTATTCTCTGAGCAATTTCTACAATAATCTCACTTAAACTATTATGAAATTTAGCGGCAATTATGCCGATTTGTACTTGTTTTTCTAAATCCTCAACAACTCCTAAAATTAGCTGATTCCAATCAATAACTATGGGTGAGTCAGCTGATAAAGAAAAATTATAATATTCCTCCGTTTTAATGCCCTCAAGGGCAAATTCTAACTGCATTGCTGCCTGTCCCTCAAAACTTAATTGATAACATAAACCTAGAATCGCGGCCACACCATCAAACAAACGCCCGACACTAGAAGTTAAAGGACAATTAATTTTTTTTGTTAACATTTGCCTAAAAATCGACCATTCCTGTTCACTAAAAGCTGATTTTATCCTATCAGTATTTTCCATAACTTCTAGTAATCCTAAAGCCACTCGTCTGGGTTCTTTAACCGCTTTTTCTCCTCCGGGTAATGGCCAGGGTTTAAAATGGGCGACTCGCTGCCAAGAATCGGCAGCAATATGGATAAATTCTCCCCCCCAAATTGTGCCATCTAAACCGTATCCTGTTCCATCCCAAGCAACCCCTAAAACCGGAGGTTGTAGCTGATGTTCTGCCATGCAGGATAAAACGTGAGCGTAATGGTGTTGAATGGGAATAACGGGTAAATTTAAGCTATAAGCGTACTTGGTTGCTAGATATTCAGGATGAGCATCACAGGCAATAACTTCGGGTGCAAACTCGTATAATTTTTTTAAACTATCGAGAATATTTTCAAAATGATTGACGGCATTAACTGTATCTAAATCGCCTATATGTTGACTAATAAAAACTTGATTTTTTTGGTAGATAGCCACGGTATTTTTAAAATAACTTCCCACGGCCAGAATCGGGGGAAAATCTCCCTCATTAACTTTAACTGGAAAGGGAGCATATCCCCGCGCACGGCGCAAAATCATCGCTTTTCCCGCCATTTCCCTGATAATAGAGTCATCCACTGGTCGAAGGATGGGACGATTATGAACTAGAAATAAATCGGCGATTGTTCCTAATTTTTCTAAAGCTTCTTTTTCCTCAATACAGATAGGTTCATCGGCTAGATTACCACTGGTTGCTACAATAGGAAAGCCTAATTCTGCTAATAAAAGATGGTGTAGGGGAGTATAGGGTAACATGACTCCTAGATAGGGATTACCCGGAGAAACGGCAGCAGAAAGATAATTTTTTCGCTGTTTAATCAGGACAATTGCCGCTGCAGGAGACTGCAATAATTGCGATTCTAAAGAAGATACATAACCGTGGTTTTTCACTAACTCAAGATTAGGATACATCACGGCAAAAGGCTTATCCGGTCGCTGTTTACGTTGTCGCAATTTTTGCACTGCTTCCGTATTTCTTGCATCGACAACCAGGTGAAATCCTCCTAATCCTTTGATCGCCATAATTTTTCCCTGTTCAATTGCTCTAGCAGTAGCAATTAAAGCTTGATCTTTTTCCGCTAATACACATCCTTGACTATCTAAAAGACTAATTTGGGGTCCGCAACGAGGACAGGCATTCGGTTGGGCATGAAAACGGCGATCTAGAGGGTTTTCGTATTCCCTTTGACATTCGGGACACTGATTAAAACCCCTCATAGTTGTGGCACTGCGATCATAGGGCAAACTCTCGATAATACTGTAGCGAGGACCGCAGTTAGTGCAGTTAGTAAAAGGATAGCGATAACGACGATTATTCGGGTCAAAAATATCGGCTAAACAATCGGGACAAGTGGCTAAATCGGGCAGAACAATTGTATTTTTTTCACCGCCGCTGCTAGGACGTATGCTAAAGTTTTGATAACCGACGGGATTTAACCATTGAGTCTCAATATTTTCAATTAGCGATCGAGGTGGTTTTTCTAAAGATAATCGAGTCAAAAAAGTTTCCAGTTTGTCTCGATTGCCCTCGACTTCAATAAAAACTCCCGCTGCTGTGTTATTCACCCAACCGGCTAAGTTTAATTCCGTTGCTAATCGATAAACAAAAGGACGAAAACCGACCCCTTGTACTGCCCCGCGCACAATTAAAGCTAATCGCTGCTCGGATTGAATGCTCTGATTATTCATAAAAATTTAACGGGGAAATCATCAAATTCATCCCTGATTACTTTTCCCGTTATACTAAACTTTCACTAATCACCCGACAGCATTCTTCCACACTGGCCCTTTTTTCCATAGCTATCACTAAAGCTTGATAGGCAGTCTGTTGTTTTTCTAAAAGAGTTTTTGCCTGTAATAAACTCCAGCGCTCTTTTTGGGCATAATTATTCTCGGAAACCCCCGCTAATTTTAAGGCCGATTGCAGATAAAATCGATCACTTTCTCCCCCTGCCGCTTTACCATAAACTAAGGTTTCGGCAGCAATTCCCGCCATCCACACCGTAGAAATTCGCTCTAAAAAAGCAGGAAAATCGGTAAAGTTCTTGACTTTTTGCTCTAAATCTGCTAGGTCAAATTGAACACCGCCGACTCCCTCCTGGCCTTGACGAAAGGCTTCCCAGGCGGTCAAACTATAACTGGCGATCGGAATGCCCAAAATATAAGCGGTGAGAAAATGTCCGGCTTCGTGGTAGATAACTCTTTGACGGTGTTTACTAGGAGAAAGAGCATCCAGTAGTAAAGTCACGCCCCGGTTATTAAAGGTGAGAGTATCAACGGTAACTAATCCCAAGAGGCTGAAAGTAGCTAAAGCAGGGACAAAAGGCGAAATAGACAGCAAAGGGGTGACAAATACGGAAAGAGTGATCGAAAAAACGGTAATCGCGATCAGATTTAAAGCTGTCTGTTCCATAAAAATTAATAAAAATATACAAATGCTTAATACTATGTTACATTGCCTAGTTTTATTTTCCCCGAATCAACCAACCAATTACCCCACCCACAAAAGCAGTCACAATCGATATACCGATCTGTTTCCAGTTTTTTACCTCCCCAATTTTTTCGGCTAAATCGGGAATTTTTCCCACGGATGCCTCGATGAGTTGCACTCTTTCATTTAAACCGGTGATTTTTGCGTCTAAAGTCCTGATTTCTCCCTTAATTTCCGTCTGTCCTATCTCTAAGACCTGAATTTCTCTTTTGATCTCTCCGACACTATTCTCGATCGCTTTTTGTCCATTCTCCAGAGAGGTTAAACGAGTTTCGATCGCTTTTTGTCCATTCTCCAGAGAGGTTAAACGAGTTTCGATCGCTTTTTGTCCACTCTCCAAAGAGGTTAAACGAGTTTCGATCGCTTTTTGTCCATTGATAATCAGATTTTCTAACCTTTTTAGGTCATTTTCCGTAAAAGCCGTCATCAGCTAAACTCCTAATAGATTAATTTTTTCTCGTCTTGAGATTGAGTCGATCGTTGACTAATTTAATTATGGAGTCAAAATCAAGCTGTTACCCATTGATAGTTCTAGGTTCGACGCAGCAATAGGGATTTAGGGTGATAGGGAAATTTCCCCCACTTCCCCAATTCCCCACCTCTCCTTTACCATAAATAAACATTATTGTTTTCCACTATAGATAACTTTTATTGATGAACATCGATCGCACTATGGAAGGGGCAATAGGGATTTAGGGTGATAGGCAAATTTCCGCTAAATCCCTCACCTCCCCACTTCCCCACTTCCCCACTTCCCCTTTACCATAAATAAACATTATTGTTTTCCTGTATGGATAACTTTTATTGATGAATATCGATCGCACTATCCAAGAGGCAATAGGGATTTAGGGTGATAGGCAAATTTCCGCTAAATCCCCCACTTCCCCACTTACCCACTTCCCCACTTACCCACTTCCCCACTTCCCCACTTACCCATCTCTCCTTTCCCATAAATAAACATTATTGTTTTACTGTATGGATAACTTTTATTGATGAATATTGATCGCACTATCCAAGAGGCAATAGGGATTTAGCCCACATTCCGCACCCTAAAGTGTCACATTGAAAATTTTATCTAAATCGTCAAAACGATTGCCGGCTCTGAATTACAGGCTAATTTGTTTGCCCAGCAGATGCACAATTAGCCCT
>NZ_SFBZ01000081.1:0-4293 GCF_007095495.1 Microcystis sp. M_QC_C_20170808_M9Col
GACTCTGTGTAAGACAGTACATGGTTTTTTAACTGTGGTATGCGACGGTGGTGGAAGCAGAAACTTAAATCGTGAGGTTTAGGAATCGCCGCACTTTTAGGGCGGCGAGGATGTCAACTCCGCTAACTCCTCATATTTCCGTCCGCAATGTCATCATCTCATCATTTATTCATCCCAGGGGGAGAATTTGAGGTAAATTGTACTGTATTTAGGGTCTGCTGAATAAATCTAAAAACCTTGTTGGATAAGACTTTTGGACTTTTTTCCCCTCAAAAAGTGCCAGCCATTGCGGGGATCGGGGGGAAATTTCCTGGACTTTTTCCCTGAAAATTAGGTAGTTGACCACCTGAAAATCGATAAAACCCCACACCCCACACCCCACACCCCACACCCTGCCCCCAGGAAAAGCTTTTTCAGCAAACCCTATTTAAACTGGGTAGGGAGCATTTTAATACAAATGTACAGAACTCGGTAACTCCCCACCCTGTTCACTTAAGTTTCAGCGTCGTGATTATAATTAGGGAATGATAGAAATTCTTAGGCAATAGGATCACATCAGTGTTGATAAATCATCTTTTCTTCGGCGCTTTCCTACCCCTTGATACTCTCCTGTCCACCCAGGGGATTATGGTTATGCTTCTGGCCGCTTATGCTTTAGCCATGTGGATGTTTCTAACCAGCGCCCCAAAAGTTCATACAATCATGGTGACAGATTTGGAGACAGCCCGACAATTTTATGAAGGACTTTTAAATTTACCCACGGCCGATGTTCCCCTCCATTACTATTACAATTATGAGCAGACGATGGGCAATAATATGATTGACCCATTTTATATGTCTAGTAATCCGGCTGTGACTACTGCCAACCCTTCTTTGGGAGATCAACCCCAGGGTTTATGGTATCAGTTAAAGAAAAATACCCAACTGCACATCGTTGCTGGAGCAACCGCGGGTTATAAGGATCGTCATCGTCACGTTTGTTTTGATCACGATTGTTTAGAACAAATTCTGATGCGGGTGGAATCACGACGCTTAAAGTATAAAGTTCGTCGCAATAAACCTTTAAATTTTTTGGTCAAAGATAATGCTGATCGCGTGATTGAAATGGCCGAAGTCTCGAATTAGTTAACAGTAATTAGATTGGGGGCAACCATAACGGTAAATAACTAAACTATGAATGCTCAACTGCTCACAATCGTTTTAATTTCTTTAGGGGTAGGTATTGGTTTGGCCATTCTACTCCTGATTTTAGTCAAGTTAAGACGCTGCAACCAACAGGTAAATAGTATTGTCGATCATCACTCTCTCATCGGTTTAATCGGAGTTGTTCAAATCCCCTTCGATAAAAATAGCAAGGGGAAAGTGCGAGTTAATGTCGGGGATAGTCTGATCGATATAGTAGCGATAACGGAAGGGGAAGAACAATTTAATGTCGGGGATCAAGCATTTATCCTCAATTTCCAGGACAATAAAGTTTTAGTCATTGCGGAAAAGTATATCAGAGGCGATTTGTAATTTCTTCTAGACCAAAGGGTAACTAACTATGAATAGTCAAAATAATTCCTATCTCATCCAAATCAATCCCAATCAATACGACAACAATAATAACAATAGTGCTGGCAATTTATTATTGAATAGTGTTCCCATTGCTTTATTGATATTTCTGGGGATTGGTGCGATTTGGTTTATCAATGCTTTTTTGTGTATTTGCAAACCCAATGAAGTAGTCATCCTGAGTGGGATGAAACGCAAATCAAAAGATAGACAAGATGCAGGTTATCGAGTGATATCGGGGGGTCGGGCGATTCGTATTCCAATTTTAGAAACCGTTAAACGCATGGATGTCACCACAACCCCGATCAGAATTGAGATTAAAAATGCCTATTCTAAGGGCAATATTCCCCTGAATATAGTGGCAATTGCTAACGTAAAAGTTAGTTCTAAACCTGAAATAGTCGGCAATGCGATCGAACGTTTTTTAGATCGAGATCGAGAAGAAATTATTCGCGTAGCTAAAGAAACTTTAGAAGGAAACTTGCGGGGTGTAGTCGCAACAATGACCCCCGAACAAGTGAACGAAGATCGCCTAAAATTTGCCGAAAGTATTACCAGTAACGTCAGTCAAGACCTGTTTAAACTCGGTTTAGAAATTGATACTCTCAAAATTCAAAATGTTGCCGATGACGTGGATTATCTTAACTCCCTCGGACGGGAAAGAATCGCTTTAGTCATGCGTGATGCTGAAATTGCCGAATCAAATGCACTCAATGAAGCTGAACAAATAGTTGCGGAATGTGAGGAACAGGCAACCGTAGCTAAAACCCGCGATCAAATTATCATTTTAGAGCAAGAAAACGAATTGAGAAAGTTAAAGGCAAAACTGGAACAACAGGCAAAATCGGAAGAAGAAATAACTATCGCCGCCGCTAAGGAAAAACGTGCTATAGTTGAAGAAAAATTGCAACAGGTCAGAGCAGAATTAGAAAGATTACGTCTCCAAGCAGATCAAGTTTTACCCGCAGAAGCGCAGCAGGAAGCCGAAACTTTCCGCGCTAGAGGAGAAGCGGCAATTTTTGAAGAAAATGCCAAAGCTGAAGCCTTGGTTAACGAATTATTCGCGGAAGTTTGGCAAAACACCGGCAGCGAAGCATCAGCAATTTTCTTGATTCAACAGTTAGAAACTATCCTAGAAGAAGCGATCAAAATTCCTAAACGCTTACACCTCGAGCGAGTTAATATTGTTGATAATGGTGATGGGAAATCCCTCGCTACCCTGATTAAAGTCTATCCCGAAATCGTCAATCAATTCCTCGCCAGTGTCCATCAAACCCTCGGTATTGATGTGGTCGGAACTCTCACCAATAAAATTGAAAAATAGCAGTCAGAAAACATACTAGCCTGATTTTATTGAGTACGGAAGTTATCGATTTATTCCTGCCAATAAATTGTCTTATATTCTGCTTCCTTGCTCCAGTATTGCAGGAATAATAAATGGCGGATAACCTGTTCTAAAAGACTGGCTACAGCATTTTTCTTTTCTTTGCCCAAATCCTCTAATTCCTCGATTAAATGTTCTAAGTCTAGCTGTTGAAATTGATGATTTCTGAGTAGGCTAATGGTTTCTCCTAGCCATTGAGAGTCATCAATCTCATAGAGTTGTTTTAATGCGTGAACACCTAGCATAATTGATTGTCTCCATCTTAGAGCAGTGCCATGGTGAGTAAATTTGTAGATAATAATCTTCTCGATTAACTCGATAACATTTCTTTGATTGTTAGGGTCAACAACCTGTTGGTGGGTTTGCTCAATCAAGGATTGAACTTGTTTTGGTGCTTTTTTGGCGCCGATGAGGATAAACTGGAGGATACTGATCCCAAGAGATGATAGATGGGATAACTTTAGATTAGTGCTTATTATTCTCCCCAACATCTATTCTTCCCTTCTTTTAATTTTCCTTGGTGATCTTCCACATTTCTTAAATAATTTGAACAATCACATCTCTCGATGAATGCTCAAAAAATGCCTCGTCTCTGTGGGCTAAAAATTCAGGCAATTACTCCCTATTCTCTCGCTTGGTCGCACCAGCGATCGCTGGTGGAGGCGAGAATTGCTAATCCTGACTTACCCGATGTGCTGCTGCTGCTGGAACATCCCCCCGTTTACACCCTCGGTACTGGTTCAGATATTAAGTTTATTAAATTTAATCTTGACAAAACCGACAAAGAAGTGTACAGAATCGAGCGAGGAGGCGAAGTCACCTATCACTGTCCGGGGCAGTTAGTGGGCTATCCGATCCTCAATTTGCGCTATTATCGGCAGGATTTACACTGGTATTTGCGACAATTGGAAGAAGTCATCCTGCAAACTATCGCTATTTATGGATTGTCGGGGGAAAGAATCGCGGGCCTGACGGGGGTATGGGTAGAAGGGTATAAAATAGCGGCGATCGGTATTAAAGTTAGTCATTGGATTACCTATCATGGTTTTGCCATCAATGTTTGTCCAGATTTAAGCGGTTTTGCCGAGATTATTCCCTGTGGGATTGCTAATAAACCCGTGGGCAGTTTACGGCAGTTTCTGCCTAATATTAGTCTTATGCAAGTACAGCAAGATTTATCGAGAGTTTTCGCCTCAGTTTTCGGTGTGGAATTATTTTCTCTTGACAAGGATTAACTTGACATCCTCACCGCCGTAAACGGACGGTGATTCCCAAACCTCACGATTTAGGTTTCTGCTTGGGGTCCCGAAGGATTTTTCGCACCTGCCTTAACAGATTTACTCTGTTCTGGTCTT
>NZ_SFBZ01000082.1:0-58737 GCF_007095495.1 Microcystis sp. M_QC_C_20170808_M9Col
TTAAACGGCGAAGCATAAGACGTATCATGGCAATATAAACGGCTCCCTCGTGATTTTCTGGTAGTTCCTCGTAATCCCGACATAATCGTCTCGATTTATCCAACCAAGACAAGGTTCTCTCTACTATCCATCGCCACGGTGCGACGACAAAGCCTTCCCCCAACTTCGGGACGCTCTCTAGTACCCATTGGTGGGCGGCTTCAAGCCTGGCTTTGATCTCTCCCTGATCAGCCCCGTCGGCCAAGACTTTTTCGAGTCTGACCACAACTTCTAAAACCGGTTCGAGAACGGTGCTGACCGCTTTTACATCGGCTAGATTGGCGGCACTCACAAAGCAATTTAAGATTAATCCGAGAGTATCCACCACTATATGGCGTTTCCGACCTTTTATCTTCTTATTACCGTCGAAGCCTTGTTCATCCCCCTTTTTTCCGCCGTTCTTACTGATTGGCTGTCTATTATAGCTAGGCTCGGTTCTTCGTCTCTGCCCTCACTACGTCTGACCAGTTTGACCAAATGAGCGTTGATTTTTGGCCAGAGACCTGTTTTGACCCATCGACGGTAGTAATCGTATACCGTTGACCACGGTGGTAGATCGTGGGGCATGGCTCGCCACTTGATCCCGTTATCGACCCAATAGAAAATCGCGTTGAGAATTTCTCGAATATTTACGGTGCGCGGACGACCGACTCCTTGATGCTCGGGAATCAAGGGTTTAAGGATTGCCCACTCATCATCAGTCAGATCGGATGGATAGGGTTGTCTTTCCATTTACTTGTACTCTCCTTGTCTCTATTTCTTGCTTACAACCTCTTTTTCGATTCTGTCCACCGTCTTTACATTAATTTACGAACGCTCTCTAACTCCCAACTTCCTCAAGTCTTACCCAACAAGGTTTTTAGATTTATTCAGCAAGCTCTATTATATTCTGAGAAGTCGGTTTTGGCAACGGATTGTTATGACCTTACCCCCTTAACTTACGAGGAGAGGGGGATGCTTCCCGCAAAAAACCCCACAGAAAACAGGTTTCTTGAAGAAACCCGTTTTCTCGAGAAAAAAAACTGGAGCGAGCGCTTTTCGCTACCCCAGTGCTGTCACGGAATTCAATTCTGTATCTAAATTAACACATTATTGGCAGCAAGCATAATTAAGGAAATTGGAAATTTTTCCGAAAGGGGTTTCCAAAGGCTGTAACCTTTACTGACAGGGGATTTCCGGCCTGATAAGGCCAAAGTTTTTGGAGTCTATCCTCGAAAATTAAACTTCGGCCCTGAGATGTTCCCCCAGATGAACGGTTTTCACCCATTTTAAACGTTTAGGACGCAAAGCCATCCGCAGGCTGACACTGGGAATAATAATAAACCAGTGCATCATATAAATCATGCCACGAATGGTTTGAGCAAGGATGTCTAAACCGAGAGCGAAAGTGAATTTTCTACCCGTATTGACTCGGATTAATCCTGTCACCATCCCCCAGAGAGAAAGGGAAAGAGCCAAACCAGTTAAAGGCGTTAAAATCGGAGCTTGATGACGAGTAATAGTGATTAAAAGATCGGGAATAGCGGCCGCAGGTAAGATATATTGAACGATCAAAAAAGCAATTAAATCAAACTTTTTCGGCCAAGGCATGGGAGACTTTAAAATTGCTTTCCAATAGTCGAGATAACGCTGAAAACCACCTTCGGCCCAACGATTGCGCTGATGCCATAAAGCGATCGCAGTTGTCACCCCTTCTTCTGCTACTGCGGGAAAATTTAAGATATTAATTTTCCAATTATCGATATGGAGACGAATAGTTAAATCGAGATCGTCGGTGATCGTCTGTTCATTCCAACCCCCGCAACGATTTAAGGCACTACGACGGACAAATTGACCATTTCCGCGCAATTCTCCGAGCCCTCCCACCGCGATCCGTTGCTGTTGGAAACAACTATCAAAGATCATTTCTACCGCTTGTCCTTTTGTCCAGAAGTTTTCGGCGGCATTGGCGATCGCTTTTCGCACCTGTACCGCACCCACTTCTCGATCGTCGAACATCGGGACGACATGACGCAGTAAATCGGCGGATAATCCCGCATCCGCATCGAATACGCCGATAATTTCCCCGTTAGTCAGGGATAAAACCTGATTCAATGCGCCGGATTTGCCACCTCCGGCATTAGCAGGACGATGGAGAATTTGTAATTGGGGATATTCTAAAGCAAGGCGATCGAGAATCGCCCCCGTGTTATCGGTACTATAGTCATCGACGATCCAAACTTCCAATTTATCTTGGGGGTAGTCTAGATGACAGAGATAATTAACCAGTTTCGTGATTACGGTTTCTTCATTTTTGGCCGCTACTAAGAGGGAAACCCTAGGTACAGAGGCTAAATCCTTATCCAGTAAGGGAATTGGCGGCGTTTCTGGTTTCGTGAACAGCAGCCGCAAAGCTTGCCCCGATAGTACCATAGTTAGGGCGATAATTGCCCAATAACCCCAACTAAGCCAATGAAGTCCGATAATTATTGTCCAGATCGCCATGAGGCTAAAAGCCGCTTTCTGTCTGCGTCCCGATCGGCCTTGAAAAATTTCGCTCCTAAATTCGTCCTCCTCGTCTTCGGGATCGGACCAGTCAGATAGGAGGGAACCAATCGGGTCTAATTCTTCGTTATCATCCTCTCGCGACCAATAATTTTCTGCCATAATCGACTCAGGTTAAGTAACTGTTCAAATAGAAGCTTATTTCTTGCTTTATCTTACCGAAAATTGTTAAAATTTTTAACGGAATCTTAAGTTTTTTTCGGGAAAGAAACCCCAGTTTTTCAGGCTATTGGTTCCTTTTACCCGATAAATGCGCTTTTTTGGGCTAAGATTACTTTGTTTACATTCGTTGAGAAAATTTAACATTTATCCCCTATGTCAAACCTGCTCCTCTGTGTCGGACTGATTTGTGGCTCAATTATTTGGGTGGAGATCGTGCGTGATAGCTATCATGCTCTGGCCCACCATTGGCAGCCCCTTTATCGTCTGCACGTCTGGCATCATCGGGTTTTTCGTCCCGATCTGTCGGTAATGAGCGAGGAAATTTATCGTCGGGCGCACTGGTACAATGATGTACCAGAGGCCTTGGTCATGTTGGCTGCCAGTGTTTTACCGGTACTACTGGCCTACTCTTGGGGTTTCGATCGCCCTTGGTTGGGTTGGTTAGGTTCCCTTTATACTTTGGCTTTTCTCAGTACGGCGATCGGTCGAGGTTTAGGTATCGCCAATCTGGAGGAATTAACCGATTTAACCCATCGTCCGGGGCAATTTGAGAGTTTTCCCGCTCAATGGCGCGTTAATCGTACTTACCACTGGCGACACCATTTTGATAACCAAAAGGCTTATTATTGTGGAACTTTCACCTTTATGGATAAATTGATGGGGACGGCACTTTCTCTCAAGGGCAAAACGATCGCCATTAGCGGAGCGAATGGAACCTTAGGGCGATCGCTGTTAAAGTACCTACAACTGAAGGGAGCCAAGGTGATCGCGCTCACTTCTGGGGAGAATGCGATCGCTATTGAAATTAACGGCGAATCAGTACCTGTAAAAACTGTGAAATGGCAAATCGGTGAAGAAACGCAACTTGAGGACCTATTTAAGTCTGTAGATATACTGATTTTAAATCATGGCGTTAATGTCCACGGCCAAAGAACCCCAGAAGCGATCGAATTAGCCTACCAAGTGAATACTTTTTCCGTCTGGCGTTTAATGGAATTATTCTTCAAAACTGTCCGCACTAACGAGCAAATTGCCCGCAAGGAAGTCTGGGTGAATACCTCGGAAGCGGAGGTTAATCCTGCCTTTAGTCCCCTCTACGAACTCAGTAAACGGGCGATCGGTGATATGATTACCCTGCGTCGTTTAGATGCCCCCTGTGTGGTAAGAAAGCTAATTCTTGGCCCTTTTAAGAGTAATTTAAATCCTGTGGGTATTATGTCCGCCGATTGGGTGGCTAAACAGATTATCAAGGCGGTACAAAGAGATAGCCGCAACATTATTATTACTATTAATCCCTTGACTTTTATCACCTTCCCAATTAAAGAATTCTCTGTTTCTACCTACTTAAAACTATTTACTCGTTCCCCAAAAAATCGGGAAAATCCCTAACTATTTAGGGTTTGCAGCAAAAAGTTTGTTGGTGGGGACAGGGTGTGGGGTGTGGGGTGTGGGGTGTAGGGTTTTACCCATTTTCAGGGGGTTAATTACCTAATTTTCAGGGAAAAAGTCCAGGGATTTTCCCCCCGATCACTCCCATATCTGGTACTTTTTGATTGACAAAAGGTCTAAAAGTGTTACCCAACAAGGTTTTCAGATTTATTCAGCAAACCCTAACTATTTATCCTTAATCGGGGATCAGGACTATTTTTCCGCGCACTCTTTCCGATTCACTATAATTATGAGCTTCTACCACCTGGGAAAAAGTATAGGTGCGATCGATTCTAACAGTTAATTTTCCCGATTCGATCGCTTCTTTGAGAAATTGCCAGTCGGAAGCTTGTGCTTGAGCAAAAAATATCAGTTTCCCTTTTTGGGGCAACCAAGCACCGAGATAATTTAAGAGGATAATTCCGGGATTTGGTAGGGTGGTTATATAGGTGCCTTGGGGTTTTAAAAGCTGACGACAGTGCCAAAAAGAAGACTTAGCCACAGCATCGAAGATTAGATCATATTTCTGCTCGGTTTTTCTCCAATCTTCTTGGGTATAATCGATAACTTTATCGGCTCCTAAAGAGGTGACATAATCGATATTTTTACTACTACAAACTCCATCTACTTGCGCGGAGAAAATTTTTCCTATCTGCACGGCAAAGCTACCCACTCCTCCCGATGCACCATTCACTAAAATCCGATTTCCTGCTTGAATACCGCCAAAATCCCGCAAGACTTGCAAAGCGGTAGAAGCGGCTAAAGGAGTGGCGGCAGCTTCAATAAAACTCTGATTATGCGGTTTTTTAACTAATAGGGAAGCGGGAATAATTGCATATTCAGCATAGGTTCTACCGGGTAATTGATTGAGAAAACCAAAAACCTCATCTCCGATCTGGAATTGTTCCACCTGACTACCTTTTTCAACGATAATTCCACTATAATCAAAACCTAATTGCAGGGGAAATTTATTACCTGTGGCTATTTTGAGCATCCCCCGACGAATCTTCCAATCAATCGGATTAATTCCCGCTGCCATAATCTTAATTAAGACTTCCTTAGCTTGGGGAATTGGCTTTTCTATGTCTATGTATTGGAGAACATTACTATCGCCATAGCGATTAATGATAATAGCTTTCATAATTAAGAAAAAAGTTGATAAAATAGTAGAGGAGCAAAAGTAATGACCAAGAGAACCAAAATCCAAACTCGTCCCGCTAAAAGATTATAATCTTGCCCTAATCTTGACCAAGAGTGACCGGCGATAAAATGACCGAACAGAAACTCAAAACCCACTGTTAATACTAACCAAATTAAACCGATAGTAATTGCTTGACCAGACGATTCTAGACCCCAAAAATAGACAAGAGTGCCAATATAAAGGCTAAAAAAAATGATTCCTGTCAGGGTAGAAATTTGATGAGCGCGTAGTTCATCGAGATATTTTCCGTAGGTGGTTTCTCGGAGGATACCGTTACTAATTCCTATTACGATCATCGGTAGCCATGCGACAATGTAGCGACTAATCATAAGTTGTTGGTTTAGAACTCGCTCTAATTGGATTATATACTGCAGCTGCCCTTGGCAAAGGCTGTATCTCAATTTGGTCGAAATATCTAGATGACATTTTGGGTGCACGCAGTTCGATAAACTCACTGACCACGGTGCGCCCCTACCATTGGCGCGATAATATTATACTAAATCCGTTGAGTATAGGCTACTTATAGAGGGGAGGCAAAAGGCAACAGGCAAGAGGCAAAAGGGGAAATAAATAATCAGTTTTTAATAACCAGATTTAGTATTATTTATTGTAGGGGCGAATTGCCTTCGCCCTCTTTGAATAGCTTCTGCTTAAAAACGGATTTGGGGTTAAAAAGGGCAAAAAGGCCTGTAAAAGAACTGACATTGACAAATACAGTGTATTTGTAAGAGATTGACAGAGAGAGCGGACAGAGGGTGACAGTGGGGTAAATTGTTAATTTTTTTGGGGATTTAGCTACATCATCCGAAAAATGTCACACTAGAGGTAGGGGAGCGTCAACTATCAGTCATCAGCTTTCAGCAATTTTTGGCTATTTCCCCGGGGTATTGCTGGCAGCCGATGGGAAAAAAGATTAACTTCAACCCTGACGTTATCTGCTATCGAGGAGGCTAATTCTATGAATAATACGGAAACACTCTCAGTCGATCGGGATACCAACAAACTCTATAATAAAATTCTCGTGGCTGTGGATTATCAAGATGTCACTCCAGAGGTATTGAATACGGCTATTCTCTTAGCGAAAACCTACGCTAGTGAGTTGCGAATTGTTTATAGTCTGTCTAAACCTTTGACTCCCTACACGGAAACTTTTATTTATGGTAATCTGATCGGTTATGGTGGCGGTTATCCCTCCGATATGATCGCCTTAGAACAACAAATCACCGAAGAAATGCAAGCGGAATTACAAGCCTGGTTAAACGGTTTAGTTGATCGAGCTAAGGAAGATAATATCACGGCCCAGGCTGATTATTATATCGGTGATCCGGGACAGAAAATTTGTCAAGTTGCCCAGCAAGAGGGGATAGATTTAATTATTGTTGGTCGTCACGGTCGATCGGGTTTATCTGAGTTAATCTTAGGTAGTGTCAGTAATTATGTGGTACATCATGCTCCCTGTTCGGTTTTGGTGGTACACATCACTCATTAATTAGAAAGGGTTGAAATCCATTTTTTGCTGTCCATTGAATTGCCCCATCTCTCCCGGTCCAGTAAGTCTTAATCCGGGCCTTTCTCAGTTGATTTCTGGCATTACGGGAGAGATTGGTGGTGACAGCGATTGCTGTTTGTGGTCGAATTGACTCTAACCATTGTGTATCTAGATTACTTCCCTGCCATAATAACACTAGGGGGCTGAATTCTTGGGATAAATTAACGGGAATTTTCGGGTTGACAATCCATAGCCAAGATTGATTTTTTACCTGAAATTTAAATAAATTTTTCTCGAGCAATTGTCCAGTAATTTCGCCAAGATTAAATTTTTCTAACTGGGATAAATTAATAGTTTTTTTGATCGGTATGCTCTCACTGATAGTTGAGAATTGCGCCGAATTATTGACGGTTATTGCTCCTTGTATTTGATTAATTCCCTCCTGTCGCAAAAAGGGCAAAACTGTATAACGTGCTGTTGCGGGTTCCTCCCCATTAATTAAGAGAGTATTTCCTCGATTTTGAATAATGATTACCGGTTGCGATTTGGTGGCTAAAACTGTCACCTGAGTTAAAGTTAAATGCTGATAAATAATCGGTATTAAAATTAAAGTGAGGATAAATAAACCGATTAAATGCCACCGTTGACGAAACCAGATATTAAAGCAGATTAAGGTAAGGCAAATATAAATAATTAACATCACTCCTAAAGATAATTTACCTGTGGAGTAGGTACTAAAAGGAAGCAGACTAAAAAAGGTGGTAATTTGCAGTAATAACTCTAGAGGGTAATAGAGAATACTAGCGCTGATACTGCCCAAAGGGGGATAAATTAAGCCTAAAAAGGCCGTAAAAACTCCTCCTAAACTAATCAGGGTAACTAGGGGAGTTGTGATAATATTAATGGGGATATTATAAAGAGCGATCGAGTTAAACGTAAACATTAATAAAGGCATAGTCCAGAGAGTAGCAGCTAGACTAATAGCTATAGGTTCAGCGATTAAATTAGGGAAATAGTCAATTTTATTTTTCAGCAAAGGAACGGTAATAATTAATCCCAAAGTCGCTAAAAAACTTAACTGAAATCCTAAATTCCAAATCCAGAGAGGTTGCCATAATAATATAATTGTAGCCGCTAGTAACAGGGATCCTAAACTATTAACTTGTCGATTATAAAGCAGACCGATTAATGCCCCAATTCCCATCAAAATCGCTCGCAGGACTGAAGGTTGTAACCCAGTTAGAGTACCGTAAATTATTAAGACAGTGAGGGCAATAATAAACTGTTGTTTGGGGGATAAATTGCGAGTAATAGTTAAAACAAATCCCAACAAAATAGCCACATGAAAGCCAGAAGCTGCTAAAATGTGAGCTAATCCAGTTTTAATAAATAAATCGGTGATTTTTGCTGGCAAATTAACCGCTTGTCGTCCGAGGGTAATCGAACTTAATAAAGTGCCTTTTTCTCGGCCTATTCCCTGAATTTGTGCCTCAACAATGCGCTGACGAATCTGCCAAATTCCCCAAGTTGGTGATTTTTTATCGATAATTATTTCCCCTTTTAAACCAGCAAAAGCACCCTGACGCGCCAGATAATTAGCAAAGTCAAAAGCATTGGGATTATTCGCACGACGTGGACGATAAAGTAATCCTTTAATTGTTATTTCTTGTCCGGGATAAACCTCATTTTCTGCTAGATTTGGTAGAGTAACGTATAGTTTACCCGTGGATTTTTCTGTCGGTAAATTCTTGAGGCTAAATTCTTTTACTTCTAACCAAAATTGTAAATTTTCTCGGCGATTGAGACGAATTTCTGATATAATACTGCCCGTGATTTCAATAGAGTTAACCACATTATTTTTTAAAAGATGACTGATATCATTCCCAGCGGGGTAAGGAGTACGAATTTCTAGATAAACAACGGCAAATATAGCTATTAATCCCCCCATCAGCCAAATTTTTCTAGGGGGACTTTGCCACCAAAAACGACGGATAAAAATCGTGGTTAATAGGGTAATTAGACTAAGAATAACAATTCTAATTACCACTTCTTGCCATCGGTTTAACTGGGGACTAAAATCTACCAGACCTGTAGATAACAATCCCAAAATATAGGCTAAACCGAGAATAACGCTATTAGGGCGATTCATAGAAATTTTTGTCGTCAAATAATTTCAGAATTAGCGGGCATTATTTTTACCTAAGTATCAGCGAAAATCGAGATTAAAAAGTAACTTAGCATAAACACTATGGGGATCATTAAATGTAGGTAACTTCAATAATTCCTGCTGAAAATTTTGCCATTCCTGCGTCAAAGGGTGATTATTTTTAGTGAGAGGAGGAAGATAGGTTTGCAATAAATTAGAGAGAAGTTCTTCTTGCCAACTTTGCGAGCGAGGATATTCTTTAAGACTCCAATCATCTCCTAATTTAGCTGTTTTGGCCGCGTATTGTACTGCCGCTTCTAGGCCACCGATTTGATCAACTAAACCAATTTTAACCGCATCTTTTCCCGTCCAGACGCGACCTTGGGCCACAGTTCTTACCTTGTCTGGGGATAATTTTCGCCCCTTGGCTACCGTCTCGATAAATAAATCATAGAACCGATTAACTGCCGCTTGATAAATTTCTAATTCTTGGGGATTTTTCGGTCTGGTAATAGTAGATAGATCGGCTAATTGTCCAGTTTTCACCGTATCCCAATCGATGCCATTATTATTAGCAATCTTCTGGATATTTAACAATAATCCAAACACACCGATCGAACCAGTAATTGTATCATTATTGGCAAAAATTATTTGACCACCCATCGCAATCCAATAACCCCCAGAAGCTGCCACATCACCCATAGAAATAATTACCGGTTTTTTCGCATCTAAACGCTTAATTTCTCGCAGAATCACCTCAGAAGCGGTGGCACTTCCCCCCGGACTATTAATTCTCAAAACTACCGCTTTTACCTGCTCCTTCCCTTGTAATTTTCGCAATTCCTTCGCCAATTTATCCCCACCGATTTCACCTCTATCTCCCTGACCTTCTACGATTGTCCCTTCTGCATAAACTATCGCTATTTGATCGCTACTATCTCCCCCCTCATCATCGAGATAACTAGCATAATTAGCTAAAGAAATTTGCGAAAAGGAGCCAGAGTTTTCCTCCTGATTAGTTTTATTTTTTGCTTCTCCTGTCAAATCCTTTGCTAAAGCAATTACTCGATCTAAATGGGCCACTTCATCAACAAAACCCGCCTTTTTCGCCGTGGTTGCTTCCAGAATACCTTGAGTATCAGAAATAGTTTGCACTTGTTGGGGGGTTAAATTGCGACTTTTGGCCACTGTGGCACTATAATTAGACCAAATTGTATCGAGTAGGGTTTGCAGCTGCTGACGATTCTGGACACTTAAATCCTGACGCGTATAGGGTTCCACCGCACCTTTAAAAGAACCCACTTTTACCACTTGTACCCCCACACCATACTTTTCTAGTGCATCGGCAAAAAAGGTTTGTTGACTACTTAAACCATTAATTTCCATTCTCCCCACGGGATTAATAATCACCTTTTCAGCAACGGAAGCGAGATAATATTCCTTTTCCGTCCATTCCACATCGTAGGCGATAATTTTTTTACCCGATTGGCGAAATTTTGCCAAAGCTTGCCGCACTTCCGTCAGGGTAGCATAGCCATATTCACCGACAGTGCCGCGACCGTAGAGTAACAGACCGACAATACTATCATCAAGGGCGGCCTTTTCGATCGCCGCTATCACCTGTCGCAAATTTAAAGTGATCCGACTCTCACTGGTCAAACTATCGGCTAAACTTGAACTAGGGGGAGCATCGCTGATATTGGTGGCTAAGTTAAAGACTAAGACTGATTTTTCCTTAACTGAGGAGCTATCGCTAGAAATCAGGAAAGAAAGCAGTAAAAATGCTAATCCCCCCACACCTAGGGACGAAAATACCAATAATCCCAATAAAGTTCCCAAGCAACTAGCGAAAGTTTGTTTAAAAAACTGACCCATCGGTTTTCATCTACTACTAATTATCCTGTTTCCTATTGTAGGGATTCCCCGCCCAGAAACAAGTTTTTTATCTGACTGCCTGACACATCTTGGTGAATCACCGACAGGTTAAGACACGGATGCGAGAGAACCAAATTCGGTCAAAGAAATCTTGTTCAGCTGGCTTGGAAGCAAAAATTGGTTCGAGGGATGAAACCCTTATAGAGAAAGACATTCGGCGATTTTTGTCAATTGTTTTCGCTCTACAAAAGTGGTCTAGATTTTTTACTTCTATCTTTGACATTTTTCTTGACTTGAATATTTTTTGAGAACTTTTTTAGTTTCTCACTTTTTCTACCCCAAGAGCATAAGTATAAATAGGGTCTGCTGAATAAATCTAAAAACCTTGTTGGATAAGACTTTTGGACTTTTTTCCCCTCAAAAAGTGCCAGCCATTGCGGGGATCGGGGGAAAATTCAGGTACTTTTTCCCTGAAACCACACCCTGCCACCACCGAAAAGCTTTTTCAGCAAACCCTAAATACTTAAGCTATTTTCATTTTATATGCTACCAGCCATAAGCTGTTGACTATCTAAATTGCTCGTTAAGACTGCAAGGGAGAAGGAGCAGGGAGAGGAAGTTTGAGCATTTGTACTAAAATTTTGAATACGCAGTTTAAATTCAGTACAGCTTACTACAATTGGAAGTGCAGAATGTGGGTTACAAGAGGTCTATTATTGTCGTGCCTCGATCGGCTGAAAATACCGAAAAAAAACTCTTAAGTTATACTAAAATAATTAATACAGACACACATCTTCCCAGATGGTGAAAAGGAATTATTTACCCTTGAAAACCACAGTTAAAGTCAGCACACAAACCCAATTACCCCTACATCTGGTTATCACCCATCCCCAGTATCGTTTTATCGATTTATTCGCGGGAATCGGTGGTTTTAGAATCGCTTTGGAGAAATTGGGAGGACGTTGTTTAGGCTATTCAGAAATCGATAAACAGGCCATCCAAGTTTATCAACAAAATTTTATTAGCTATCTCAACAGCGATGAAATTGCTTTCGGAGATGTGAGTAAAATTAGCAATTTACCCGATAATCTCGATTTTATTGTCGGCGGCGTTCCCTGTCAACCTTGGTCGGTGGCGGGATGTTTACGGGGATTTGAAGATCCCCGGGGAAAACTCTGGTTTGATGTGATTAAATTAGTCCAGAAAAGTCAACCGAAAAGCTTTATTTTCGAGAATGTCAGTGGGTTAGCTAGTCCTCGCAATCGGGAGAATTTAGAGTTAATTATCGATGAATTAACCGGCTGTGGTTATCAAGTTTACTGGCAGTTATTAAATGCCTACGATTTTGGTTTACCCCAGAATCGCGAGAGAGTTTTTATCGTAGGAATTAGAAAAGATATAGACAACTATGATCGGTTTAAATTTCCTTTACCTTTGGGTATCCATCCGAAGGTTTTGGATATTTTAGAAGACATCAAGAATATTCAACCAGTTAAGAAAGTCAAGTTATCTGCGGATACTTTATTTAATGGTTTTGTTCCTCCATCGAGAACTCGTTTCCAAAAAGAAGATGAATTAAATGACTTCTTTATTTTTTCTGATTTAAGAAATGGCCACACAACTATTCATTCTTGGGATATTATCAAAACTACGGAACGACAAAAAAGTATCTGTTTAGCTTTGCTGAAATTAAGACGCAGTAAAAAGTATGGCGAAAAAGATGGTCATCCCGTGGCTTTTTCTACTTTTTTGGAAATTATACCCGACCTAAAAATTGAGGAACTAAATCAGTTAGTTTCTCTCGGTATTTGTTGGCAAACGCAGGAGGGTAAGTATGAATTTATTAACTCGAAAAATATGACGGGAATTAACGGCATTTATCGGATTATTTTACCGACGGCCGATATTATTCCTACCCTAACCGCTACGGGTGCTAAAGATTATATTGCCACTATTTCAATTACCGCTACTCATCCCCAAGAATACAAACAATTGTTTTTAAAGAAAATCTATAAACCCAAAAAGTTTCGAGAAATTACTCCCCAAGATGCGCGTAAATTACAAGGATTCCCCGATAATTTTATCTATCATCCACAGTCAGCCATCGCTAAAAAACAATTCGGAAACGCTGTTCCTGTACCAGTGGTGGAGGCAGTAGCAAGAAATTTACTAGAAATAATTCGGACTGATTATTAGACTGCGGGATACTGACTCATATTAAAATATTTAAAGGCTTAAAAATCCAAGTTTTTGTTGTGGGGAGTCTGTCGTCAGAAGTCGGTCATCAATACCAAATTAGGTTATACTTCATATTTATGATAAAGTCTGTCAATTATCCTAATCGCTAAGGAGGTTAAAAATTGAGACATTTCCTAGTAAAAATCTAACTACTTTAAATTTAAAAAATGATCATGTTTAAACGATACGAAGCTAATGAGCAAGTTATATTTCATGGTGATTCTTTGCCGATTTTATCCAGTGAGATTGCCTCTAATTCTGTAGATCTTATTTTTCTCGATCCTCCCTATAATATAGGTAAGCATTTTGCCGATTTTTACGACAAATGGGAATCGGAAAATGATTATATAAATTGGGCAAATCAAATTCTTGATCATTGCCTTCGCATCTTGAAACCCCAGGGAACATTATATGTTATGGCCAGCACTCAAGCAATGCCTTACTTTGATCTTTACTTAAGACAAAAAATGACGATTCTTAGTCGCATTATCTGGCATTATGATAGTTCAGGAGTACAAGCAACAAAATATTTTGGTTCGATGTATGAACCAATACTTCACTGTGTGAAAGATAAAAATAATTACACTTTTAATTCAAAGGATATTAAGATAGAAGCAAAAACCGGAGCAAAACGAAAACTAATTGATTATAGAAAAGCGATTCCCAGTCAATACAATACAGAGAAAGTACCGGGCAATGTCTGGTATTTCCCTAGGGTAAGATATCGCATGGATGAATACGAAAATCATCCCTCACAAAAACCTGAATCATTGCTAGAAAGAATTATTTTGGCCAGCACTGACAAGAGTGGAATTGTGCTTGATCCCTTTGCAGGAACTTTTACAGCTGCAGCTGTAGCTAAACGTTTGGGAAGAATTTCTATTAGTATAGAATTACAAGAGGAGTATTTAAAAATTGGTCTTCGACGGATTCTCGGATGGCAAGAATACAAGGAAGAAAAGTTACTCCCTCCTCAAAAAAGCTATAGTAGAAAAAGCGAAAATAAACAAGAATCTAACTTTGTACAGGAGAGTCTTTTCGATGTCGATAGTAAAGCATGAATTCACCAAGATAATTATTAAAATTATCGATAATTACTTTCCCAATCAGGGAAATAGCATTTTAAATGCTAGTGAGTTATTGCAATATTTGAACATTAAAACTAGAGCCGCTAATCGAGGTTCTAAATCCCGAGCAGGATTGGCTAACCATTATGCCATTTATGTTTTAGTGGAAGACTATATTAATAATGAGTTTCATCTTAAGGATGGATACGACGAGTATCAAGGCGCTCAGTATATGACACTTTTTCGCAGGCAAAGGGAGCTTCCTTTTGGCAATAAATTACAAAATCATGCTCTCAATCATCGATTAAATCAGGAATTTAACAAGTATTTTCCCACTTTATCTTATCTGCCGATAATTAGAGATGTTAAAACCAATAGATACTGGATTAATGAGAATTTAATTAAGTTTTATCTAGAGGGTAATCAAGTTAATATTGCCCTGGTCATTATAGATATAATTGATGCCTATGTGCAAACAAGACAAAAAGCATTTAATCAATTTATCAGCTATTGTCAACAGATGATTGATATTCAACAGCAAGATCCCCAGAGAGCCATTGAATTTATTCGGAGTTTACTCAGACCAAACATTGATGCTAGAGTTTTTGAGATTGTCAGTTATGCAATTCTTAAAGAGTATTATGGGGAACAGAAAATATATTGGGGATGGTCGCCTGAACGCTTAAACTCTGAATACTTACTTTTATATAAAACTGGTCGAACAAATGCCAATGACGGGGGGATAGATTTTGTCATGAAACCCCTAGGTCGATTTTTTCAAGTTACGGAAACGATAGCTGCTGATAAATATTTTTTAGATATTGATAAAGTGCAAAAATATCCCATTACTTTTGTGGTTAAAACCGAGCAGACTTGCGAGGAAATTTTAGAAAAAGTTGCGGAGCAAGCTAAGATAAGATACAAGATCAGGGCAATTGTCGAAAGATATCTAGAATCGGTAGAGGAAGTGATCAATATTCCCGAATTAATCAACCGTTTTGAGCGGGTTTTAGCTCAAGGTAAAGGAGGAGCGGTAATTGCAGAAATGGTTTTACAGAGCCGGATTGAGTTTAACCTAGAATCAGAGCCATAAAGATATCTAACTCCCCAGCTAAACTAGAATAGAAAGATAGGAAAGCGATCGAAATTAGAATGACGACCGAAATTGAAAAAGAACTAGAAACCAGCGAAGCTGTCTTGGAAAAACGGCGAAATTTTGCCATTATCTCCCACCCTGACGCAGGAAAGACCACCCTGACCGAAAAACTGTTACTATACGGGGGTGCAATCCATCAAGCGGGTGCAGTCAAAGCAAGACGCGACCAACGCAAAGCCACCTCCGACTGGATGGAAATGGAAAAACAACGGGGAATTTCGATTACTTCCACGGTTTTACAGTTCGATTATCGTGATTTTCAGATTAATCTCCTCGATACTCCCGGCCACCAAGATTTTAGCGAAGATACCTATCGTACCCTGGCCGCTGCCGATAATGCAGTGATGTTAATCGACGCGGCCAAAGGTTTGGAACCCCAAACGAGAAAACTCTTTGAAGTGTGCAAACTGCGACAGTTGCCTATCTTTACCTTTGTTAACAAAATGGATCGCCCCGGCCGCGAACCTCTGGATTTATTGGACGAAATCGAGCGAGAATTAGGATTACAAACCTATCCCGTCAATTGGCCGATCGGAATTGGCGATCGCTTTCGGGGAGTTTTTGATCGAGCCACCCGAACCATACACCTGTTTGAACGTCGCTCCCACGGCTCTCAGGAGGCGCAGGAAACCGTGATCGAGCTTGGCGACCCCAAAATTGAGGATTATCTCGAAAAAGACCTGTATTACCAGTTAAAAGAGGATATAGAACTGCTCTCGGAATTGGGTGCGGAATTGGATTTGCCAGCAGTCCACGCAGGAGAAATGACCCCGATCTTTTTTGGTAGCGCCATGACCAATTTTGGGGTGAAATTATTCCTAGAATCCTTCCTCGACTATGGATTACCACCCAGAGGACGCAATTCCTCCCTCGGTGTCCTTGATCCCACCTATCCCGATTTCACCGGTTTTGTCTTCAAACTGCAAGCAAACATGGATCCCAAACATCGCGACCGGGTGGCCTTTGTGCGGGTATGTACGGGGAAATTCGAGAAGGATATGGTAGTAAACCACGCTAGAACCGGTAAAACTATCCGTTTATCCCGTCCTCAGAAGCTTTTTGCCCAAGATCGCGCAGTTATTGAAGAAGCTTATCCCGGAGATGTGATCGGATTGAATAACCCCGGGGTCTTTGCGATCGGTGATACGATTTATATGGGTAAAAAGCTCGAATACGAAGGTATTCCCTGTTTTTCTCCGGAATTATTCGCCTATCTCAGAAATCCTAACCCTTCCAAGTTCAAACAGTTTCAAAAAGGAGTCTCGGAATTACAGGAAGAAGGGGCCGTACAGATATTATCCTCGATCGATGAATTTAAACGCGACCCGATTTTAGCCGCCGTCGGTCAATTACAGTTTGAAGTGGTGCAATTCCGTCTTTTAAGCGAGTACGGAGTCGAAACTACCCTCGAACCCCTAGCCTATAGTTTAGCCCGTTGGGTAGCCGGGGGTTGGGCCGCTTTAGAAAAAGCAGGTAAACTCTTTAATACTCTAACTGTCAAAGATTACTGGGGTCGTCCCGTCTTATTATTCAAAAATGAGTGGAATTTACAGCAAGTCAAAGAAGATCATCCCTCTTTGCAATTAAACTCGATCGCACCAGTAGGATCGGGAGTACAACCCCAATCCTAACCCTTAATCCCCCAAGACAATTACCGAACTGGTCAGGATAAGATAGCGACCCCCAGACAACTAGACTAAAGTGGAAGTGGTCAGAAAGTCTCGATCTTTCCTAACACTCGGATGTCTCAAAGCACTATCGTTGACGAGTCCCTCACCATTAGAAAAAGTCCTGCTGTCAATTCCCGAATTAATCCCTGTTTAATTCGCTTTTGTTATTTTCTGGGAAATTATCTGGTTTTACCGGCTTTTTTCGGCAAAATAACGGTGACAGGCCAAGAAAATATTCCCCTAACGGGGGGGGTCATCCTTGCACCTACCCATCGGTCCCGTTGGGATGCGCTGATTTTACCCTACGCGGTGGGACGCTTAGTTAGTAGACGCGATTTGCGCTTTATGGTTTCCGCTAACGAGATGAAAGGGGTGCAAGGTTGGTTTATCCGACGTTTGGGGGGTTTTCCCGTCAACACCGATCACCCCGGTATGGGTAGTCTGGTTCATAGCGTCGAACTTTTGGCCGCGGGGGAAATGGTGGCGATTTTTCCGGAAGGGGGTATCTGTCGCGATCGAGTGGTTCATCCTCTTAAACCGGGGGTAGCGCGGATCGCGTTGGAAGTTAAGATCATGAAACCCGATGCAGATATCAAGATTTTGCCGGTAAGCATTAGTTATAATCAGCCTTACCCCGGATGGGGAAGCGAAGCGACAGTAAACATCGGTCAAGGGATTAATGTGCTTGATTATCAACAAAATTCGCTAAAACGGGAAACTGTCCGCTTAACCAAAACCTTGAGCGATCGCTTAAAACTTCTCCACGAGGATCAATCCCCTTAATCAGCTGTTGATACTAAATCCTGTTCAAAAAGTATAGTATAGTCGGGGGGTCACTGCGTGCGCGTTGCGGGGGGAAATGGGGTGATAGGGAAGTGGGGTGTGGGGAGAAACAATTCATAACTTGAGAGTTAATCACACTATTAAAAACGGATTTGGTATGACTATCTACCGCATGAGTGGGATTTCGGGGATGGATTAAAATGATTGTTTTAACTATTTTTAAGTAAAAAAGTAGCTTTTCTAGTTTAAATAAATAATATCTTGTTTTTTTCTGCTTCTAGCTCCTGAATACTGCCTCGGAAACCCATCAGATCAGGGAAGATGTCCGATTACAGCAGAGGGTCTAATGATAGAATGGGCATCAGCGAAAGTAGTTTGTGAGCGAAGTGATCCGATGCAGTTCCAAATCCAGCCAGACAGTGAAATACCCGCCTCTAAGCAATTATTTGACCAAATTCGCTTCGCTATCGCCTCTCGTCAGTATCCCCCGGGCCATCGTTTACCTAGCACCCGTCAACTAGCTATGATCACGGGATTACACCGTAATACGATAAGTAAAATTTATCAGCAACTGGAAGACGATGGGTTAGTAGAATCCATAGCAGGTTCGGGGATTTATGTCAAGGCTCGCGGGCATGAAAACGATAATTTATTGGGTTCGCCCCTATTGGAACAAAATCCAGAAATAGGCCGACTAATTCGCCAGAGTTTGGCTGGTTTTCTCGCTCAAGGTTTAACTTTAGAGCAAATTCGCGAGTTATTACTGGCGGAAATCGATTGGCGATCGCAGTGTCGTTCTCAAGTTCTTGTCACCATTCCCCGTCACGATTTGGGTGCAGGAAAACTAATGTTGAGAGAATTAGAGCAATCCCTCAAAATTCCCGTCCAATTAGTGGCAATGGAGGATTTAGCCCAAGTTTTAGCCAATACTAAATCTGCCACTGTTGTCACCAGTCGCTATTTTATCAGTGTGGCGGAGGAAATTGCCGCTCCTTTTCACCTACGAGTCATTCCCATCGATATCTACGATTACAGCAAGGAATTGGCATTAATCAAAAAATTACCCACCGATAGCCGTTTGGGGATTGTCAGTATTAGCACCGGTATTATTAAGGTGGCCGAAATTTTAATTCATAGTTTACGGGGCGATGATTTATTAGTTATGTCTGCCCAAATTCATGAAACGGATAAGTTAAAAGTTTTAGCTCGAACTTCCCAGACAATTATCAGTGATCAAGCGAGTTATACTTTAATTAAAAATCTGATTAATGAAGTGCGATCGGATTTAATTCGTCTGCCAGAAATTATCTGTAGTGATAATTATATTGGGGATAAATCAATTCAATTGCTCAGACGAGAATTAGGATTAGGTGGTTAGATGATAAGCTAGGACACATTTTAACCTCTGAATCTCCCCCTTGCAAGAGTGCCTTATCTCAACAAGCAATTTAAATGCGCGGGCAGCTTAACTTTAAAATTTATTTTAGTCTATGGTTACTATTGACAATAACTTAGAGCAAATCGAGAATAAAAGCGAAAAAAACTTTTAAGAAGTATTAACTTTTTTAGTACAATGGCGGAAGAATAGGGATAAGCTCAATTTTTCACTCTCGGACGAGGTTAGATGAAAAGTGCTGAATGTTTAACGGTATCCCCCGGTGAACCGCTTACTGATTGGCAAAAACTCGGATTAGATTTGGTGGCTCGTTGGCAGGGACGAGATGTTATCCTAGCGATCGATCTTACCGGTAGTGTTAACTTTAATGATGAAGGACGCACGCGCCTTGGTCAAATTATTCGCGATAGTTTAAAAAATAACGATTCCGTTTATTTAGTCCCCTTTGCTGATAATGTCCAACCGATTACAGAACCGATTTTAATTCGCGGAAGGGAAGATATAGACGCGGTTTTAAAAGCGATTCCCTGGCAATCTAGCCAAAGTGCTAAAAATACCGATATTCAGCGAGCAGAATGGCACGTTTATCCCCAACTGGCACGCTTAAATCAGTGTCGTTTAACTGCCAATCAAGCTATCAAACCCCAGTCGGTAGTTTGGATTACCGATGCACCCCTTTCTACTGCTGCGGGGATTACTTCACAACAGTGGATAGAAACCCCAAAAAATAGCCCTTTTCGTCTTGCTAATTCTCCCGAAAGTTTGGAAAGACAAAACTGGCTTAATTCCCTACCAATTAATCTAAGAACCCAAGAAATTACTGCCACTAACGGCAATAAATATAAACTATCAGTTGTCGATATTGCTCCCACAGCACAAGAGTTTTGCACTCCCGCACCGGGAGGACAAGAAACCTGTTTGATTAATTCTTATCTCTTGAGTCAGTTATGGTTGCCAGCATTGGTAATTACATTAATGGGAATTGGGGGAATAGTAGCGAGTATTTTGGGAATTCGTCACTGGTTGCTGTTAAATACTGCTTGGACTATTGAAGTCTCATCTTATCAGGATGAATATGAAACCGAAAAATATATTTTAAAAACATCCGAAAGAATTAACATCGGTGGTGATGAATATCATAAGAATACCATTCCTTGTCCTGGGGAAGAAATTCGCTGCTATTTAGAAAGACGCGGCAATCAGTTATATCTGAAACCCACTAAACAAGCAGAGATTTTTTATCGAGGTAATCAACTAACTCAGGAGGTGAAGATAGATAAAAATTACCTAACTTTAACCTATCACCATAACCATCAAGATTTCGACCTACAAATTCAGATTAGCAAAAAATAACTCAGGAGATTTAAACCATGGCTAACACCAGTCAAACCCGCGCTATCAAACGGACAATTATCATCGGATTAGGTGGTACTGGTCGAGATGTGTTAATGAGAATTCGTCGCTTTATTATTGATAAATACGGGAAGTTATCTAACCTACCCGTTGTCAGTTTTGTTCATATTGACACAGACAAAAATGCCTTCAATGGTTCGGGTTTACCCACAGGAAATAGCTATCACGGAGAAGAAATTCTTTTATCAGCTGCTGAAAGAGTATTCATTAATATGAATGCTCAGGATGTTAACAATCTCACCTATGAACTTGAACACAAAACCCTTTTTGAAAGTCCCTTTTCCCATATTGCAAGCTGGTTAGACCCAAGACTAAAAAAACAAATAACTGCCATTGAAAATGGTGCGGGAGGTATTCGTCCCGTCGGTCGTTTAGCTTTCTTCCATAACTATCAAAAAATTCAAGAGGCAATTGAAGCAGCGGAAAGACGAACTTCTGGTCATGAATCCTTTATGTTTAGCGGTAAAGTTAATGGTCAAAGTTTTAATGTCCAAGAGGGTTTAAATGTCTTTGTGGTCGGTTCTTTGTGTGGGGGAACTGGTAGCGGTATTTTCCTCGATGTGGCCTACACTTTGCGTCATATTTTACAACAAACCGCCGAATATACATCCTTTGGTTATTTGGTAATTAGTCCTAAACTTTATGGTGATGGGGCAATTATGAGAGCTAATACCTATGCAGCTTTGAAAGAGTTAGATCATTATACCAATGAAAGTAATTCCTTTCAAGCCTGTTATGATAAACAAAATTTCGTCAACATCGATGAAAAACGTTCTCCTTTTGATTTTGCCTACTTAGTTTCTAATCGCACTGCGGGAGATTACCGGATTAATAACAAAAGTAAATTATGTAATGTCATTGCTTACAAGATTTTCTTGGATTTTGCCGATGAGTTATCTCTCCCCATCAAAAGAAATCGGGATAACCATAAAGACCCGATGATTCGTAAAGATAATCATCCTTTTCAGATGTGTCAAGGTTATATGTCCTTTGGACTAGCGAGGATTTATTTTACTCGCGACCGAATTGTGCAGATTGGTCTCAATCGTTTTAGTCTCAAATTAATTAAATTTTGGTTAGAAGGATACGGTCAAAGTCCCAGTGGACAAGAGTTATTAAGTAAGTTCCTAGCTAATTGGAGTACCCAAAGTAATAAGGATTATTTTACTGCCAGATTGGAAGAGGCAACCCTAGAGAATAATAAAACTTTTTCTAAGACTTTAACCTCTTGGAAAAATTCCCTAGAGGAAGAAATATCTAATAGTCAAGATTTGGAGAATTTACCCCAAACCGTCAAGCAATCCCTAGAAAAAGAGTTTCGCAAAGTACAAGGGGGAGAAACAGATAGCAGTCGCGGAATCTGGTTAACTCTGACCCAACAAACTCAACCCAAGTTAATTGAAAAATTTAAGTCAGATATTGACCAATTTTTGGAGATTCTTCTTAATCCTGATAGCTTAGAATTTTCTTTGGAAAATAGCCTATCTTTTTTGGTCGCTTTACAAGCACATATTAATACCTACAAGGGGAATCTAGAGGAATTATCTCAAGATAATAAAGGGTTTCATTCCTCGGAAAAAATTGATAACATTTGGCGAAATGTTAAACAAACTCTCGAAGATATAAACGGGAAAAAGTCTGTCTTCAAGATGTTTAATAAAAATGCCAATAGCGAGAAAATCAAGGCCGAGTTAAGAGACTACGTTCAAAGCGGACAAAAATTAATTCAGCAGAACTTTAATTTCAGCATCAATGGGGAATCCAGAAAGATTGTTGAAGCGATTCTCAAGCATATTTCCAGTCGAATGCTGCAGATACAACAACTGAAAGAATCCCTATATCAGCTAATCGCAGAATACGATAAATACGAACAGGAGTTAATGCAGTTAAATCTCGACGAGATGACTGGGGAAGGTATTTTCCCAGAGGAGAATATTGATAACTGTATCCCTGACAGTAACTCCCGAACTCAATACATTTCCGTTAGCCAAAAAGTCACCAATAATTTAGGCTATAATGCTTCCCTATTCAGTTTATTTAGCCAATCTTTTGTTATTGACAATGAAACTCTCAAAGAGACTCTAACAGCAACAATAGAGAAACAGTTTCAATCGGTAAGCACTAATAAAATTGATGCAGTAATTAAGCGATTTATGGGTCAATATAAACCCCATGATTTTCCTGAACGCTTGGCGCAAATTCTGCGAGAAGCTGATTTAATGTTACCCATAAATGTTAATGATGCTTACTATCGTTTGCATACAGATAAAGCATTACTAATTGGGACTAAGGACGATAATTCACCCACCATGCAAAGATTTATGAAGACTATTGAATCTGATTTAAATATTAATCGGGGGACTTCTTTTGAATCAATTCAAACGGACGAAGAAATCCTAATTACCTACGAGTTTGGTGGGTTTCCCCTAAGAATCATTACTGATTTATCTGGGTTGCAAAAAATCTATCAAGACCAAAAGAGAATCAGCATTTTACACAATGATTACAGGATAGATTTTGCTGATATTATCCCACCACCTGCCAAATTAATTGAGGAATTAGAGTTTATTTTCTATCCCGCAATTGCTCTCGGTTTACTAGAATACGATGAGGAAGATGATACTTATCAATTAGTCATCGAAGGCGATTTATTTAACAATAAGTCCATCATTGACATTAGCGGTAATTGGCGACTTGCTTTAGAACAATTTGCTTCTCGTAAGGACATGATTAATGCTTTGCAGGTACTGCTTAATCAGGCAAAAAATGAGATTTTGGCTAATCCTCCTCTATTATTTACTAACGAGGGTGATTATTTCCAGAACGTCAGCTATTTTGTCAACAATGTCAAAAATTTACCTGACCATCACCCCAATTATCGCTACAAAAATAAGGTAGCTGGACAAGATGGAAATCATATACAGGAGGCAAAAGAAGGAATTATCACCCGTTTTGTTAATCAACTGAAAATGGAACTAGAAAAACGTGCTGCTGAACAGAAAAAACTAGACAAACAACAGCAAAAGCAACAAACTTTACTGGGAACAAACAATAACATTAGTCAACCCAGTTTACCCCCAGAGGTTAGCACTACTGATGAATGATAAAATTAATCAATCTTAATGATGTTTCCCCAGCTATCTGAGGAAACATTCACCCCCAACTCTCTCTATCAACCACAATTCGAGGTATCTAATAACTATCATGGCATTACTTAACCTTTTTCCCCCCTATCTGATTGTTTTAACTCTAGTCTTGGTTATTTTTCCCACCGTCTTAACTCTGGGAATCCGGATTGCTCTCTATAAACATCTCCAAGAGTCAACTGTAAAAGTCAAGCGCTTAATTCGGGGAGAAAGTCGCGGGGTTCAACCTAAAATTATCTCTAATCTAGAGAATAGATTTAAGATAGCCAGTAGTCAACTAGATGATGTTAATACCGCAGCTTTGGTAGATGGTTTATACCATGAAGAACAATTTACTTTCATGTCTAAATCTCTTAGCTGCGAGAAATGGGATTATTTTGTAAGAGTCTTACCCAATCTCCTCCTCGCTTTTGGTTTGTTGGGAACTTTCCTCGGAATTACTCTCAATCTGACGGGAATCAGCACACTTATCGATATCAATAATGTCGATGTGCAAAGTTTAGGAGAAAAGCTCAAAACTCCCCTAGAAAGTATGGGGATTGCTTTTATCACTAGCTTAATTGGTTTAGCTTGTAGTTCTTTACTGACTGTGATTAACTTAATCTTTAATACCAACCTTGCTAAAGTAAATCTAATTAGTTCCCTAGAAGACTATTTAGATAACATCTTGCAGCCGACTGTAGAAGGTAATAGTCGCTTGGATAAAGCGGTTAATCGCATGGTGGATAAACAGCAAGCATTTCTGACTAACTTTCATACTGAGGTGACGAGAGTATTAGAATCTTCTTTAGGAAAAGTTGCCAAAGAAATTGCTGATGGTAATCAGGAAACCGCTAAGTTAGTCACCCAGGTTTGTGAAAGATTAACTGAAACTGCGGGAACTTTATCTACCGGTGCGACGACTTTTCAGCGTTCAGCTTTTGAACTTAACGAGCAAGTACCAATTATCACGCAAGCAAACCGAGAGTTTACACAATCCTCTCAGGAACTAAAAAATAGTGTACTGCTTTTTAAACAAGCATCAGAGTTAATTGAAAAAAGTAACTTCTCTGGTAATATCGAAAGGTTTACCGCTAGTTTAGCAGAAACCCAAGGGAGATTTTCTCAATCCACTGCAATACTAGAGCAGAATATCGGGGAGATTATCAGCAGTAATAAAAGAGCTAACGATTTAGCAGAACAAGTGTATTTAAATATCCAAGAATCTTCTCAAAAATTACAAAATAGTGCGCTAGGTTTTCTGGAAGCTTCCGAAAAAATCGAAAGTAGTCAATTTGCCGATAAGTTAGTGCAAGCAACCGCAGATTTAATGACTGCTCATCAACAGTTTGCCAATTCTACTACAGATTTAAACCAATCAACTCAATCTCTAGCTTCTTTAACTCAAGACTTCCAGCGTTCCATGACAACTATGGTTGAGTTAGGAATAAAAATTACTGACTTGAATCAAAAATCTGAGACAATCCTAGAACAAAATCAGCAACGCTCAGTCACCGAACAAGAAAAGTTATCCAACATTCAGGGAGAATTAGTAAAATTAATCGAAACCGTGAAAACCTATCAAGACAGTTTTAACTCCGAGTCGAAACAATTAGGAAACCAACTTATCAATCGTCTCGATGAAAGACTCTCCCAAACCTCCGATAAAATCCTCACTGCTTCCCATGGGATTGAGCGCTCTAGTAATAATCTCGATGTGACTAATGCTAACTTGTCTCAGTTAATTGGTACAGTGACAGAGCAACTTACTCAAGTCAAGGAAAGCTTACAGTCTGATTTAAACCTTTTAAGCAATAACTTAGGGATGGTAGTTGATGATAAATTAACTAAGAACTCAGAACAATTAAAAGCAGTTTCCCAATCTATTGAGAAAACAGCCAATCAATTTGGCAGCCTTAAATCAGATTTTTCTCAAGTAATTAACGCAGTGAACACCAACACCAGTCAATTAACTGCTAACTTAGAATCTTTGCGAGATAAGTTAGAGAAAGTTATCGCTAAGGAAAATAAATCAAATCAAAAAATGATTGAACACATCTATGGAGAAATTCACAAATGTTTAGCAGAACTGGAGAAAATTAACGATATGCGTTCTGACTTTTCTAACTTAAATAATAAGATGGAAGAACTTTCTGAATTTTCTAACTTAAAGGATAAGATAGAAAAACTTAAGGATGAGATGGAAGAACTTTTTGAGACAATCCCTAATCCTCCTCAAAAAGATGTTGAGAAGGGGATTAAGACTATATTTGATAACTTCACTAACAAATTCTAAGCAATTATGTCTAGACGTACTTACTACCGGGATGAAGATAAATCGGTGGATGTTTATCCCGCATTTACCGATTTAATGTCCAATGCTTTCATGATTCTGAGTTTATTTCTCCTCTTGGCACTTTTTCAGTCCTATAATCTCATCAGCAAACTGGAGGAAGCTAACCGAAAACTGCAAACAGCAACCCCGATAGTTATCGATGAAAAATCAGGAAAATTCAAATTTCAGTCGGGAAGTGCTGAATTAAACCCCGCTTTAAAAACCTATATTCGTCAGCGCATTATTCCCGCTATCGAAACCATTACCAAAGACAGAGAAATCGACTTTATTCAAGTAATTGGACACACCGACGGACAGGGAATACAAAAGACAAGTAATCTCGATAAAAATATCGAATCGGTTGCCAGCAGAAAACAATCTGTTAAAATGCTAGTACCCGGTTCTAACACTGATTTAGGATTAATGCGAGCTTTAGCAGTAGTGCAAGAAATCGAAAGCACAGGTAAACTCAAAAACGTCAAATTTCGAGCTTTTTCTGCAGGACAGTTATACCTACCCTCGGGTAAATTAGCTGCGGTTAATCGTGACGCAGATGCAAGCAGACGCAGAATTGAAATCCGTTTTATTCCCCCCGGTAAAAAACAATAAGACAAAAAAATTCTAGAAATTTGTTTTTTTATCTTTTGCTTGTTACACTGAGGAAAGAACGAAATTCAAATCAATATCTATGGAACAAAACACTTTAGAGGGGACTTGGGAAGAAATTTTACAGCATAGTGCTAAATTAGCAGGTCAGCGAGTGAGATTGACCATTCTATCTAATCAATCTTCCAATTCTTCCACTCCAGAAACCCTAGACCAAAAATTAAAAGGAAGAGTTGGACGAGTTTATTTTCAGCCATCAGATTTATCTGAGCGAGTAGAAGAAGTTTTTACAAATATTTTAGATGTTCAAGACTAATCAGCATTACATCAATGACTCTTTGCGACGCTTCTCCACTTATTGCCTTAATTAATGAAGCTGATAAAAATCATCAGCGTTGTGTTGACATTTTATCTTCGCTATCGGCCCCCCTTGTCACGACTTGCGCTTGTTTTACCGAAGCAATGTATTTATTGCGTCGATATGGTGGTTGGTTCGCACAACAAGAATTATGGGGTTATGTGGTAGATGAAATACTGGTAATACACCATCATAATTCAGATGAACTAAAAAGAATGGAAACCTTAATGATACAATATCAAGATGTTCCTATGGATTTAGCAGATGCTTCTTTAGTAGCCATGGCTGAAGTTCTTAATCAAAAACAAATATTCACTCTCGATAGCGATTTCTATATTTACCGACGGTATGGAAATCAACCTTTTGAGGTTGTACCTTAATTATTTTTCATTCCCTATAGGGTGACATCCTCGTATAAATCCCGAAAAGATGCTGTCAGATTAATACTCTGCAAACTAAAACTTTCTTGCTGATAGGTTTGCAGAATCCATAAACCCTGTTCACCCCGTCGAAAAGTTTCCACTCGTTGGTGTTTACTATTCACTAAGACATATTCCTCTAAACTTTCTAGAGTTTGATAATCATTAAATTTATCACCCCTGTCAAAAGCTTCTGTGGAATCGGAGAGAACTTCAATAATCAATTTAGGAAAACTTTTGTAGGTAGCGGTTTCTCTATCTCTGTCATCGCAGGTGACAATAATATCAGGATAATAAAAGTGATTGCGTTTCTCTAATCTGACTTTCACATCGGCAAAATAAACCCGACAATCGGAACCCCGCAAATGATTGCGAATGATAAAAGTGAAATTGAGTCCGATAATATTATGAGTATCCGTCGTCCCTGCCATGGCGTAAATTTGCCCATCGATATATTCATGTTTAATGGGACTTTTTTCTTCAAACTGAAGATATTCTTCTGGAGTGAGATTATTATAGTTAGATAAAGCAATCATGGTTTTTCAGGAATTTCGGGAGTATCATTAACCGTTTCTAGGGTGACATCCTCGTATAAATCCCGAAAAGATGCCGTCAGATTAATACTCTGTAAACTAAAACTTTCTTGCTGATAGGTTTGCAGAATCCATAAACCCTGTTCACCCCTGCGAAAAGTTTCTACTCGTTGGTGTTTACTATTGACTAAGACATATTCCTCTAAACTTTCCAGAGTTTGATAATCATTAAATTTATCACCCCTGTCAAAAGCTTCTGTGGAATCGGAGAGAACTTCAACAATCAATTTAGGAAAACTTTTGTAGGTAGCGGTTTCTCTATCTCTGTCATCGCAGGTGACAAGAATATCGGGATAATAAAAGTGATTGCGTTTCTCTAATCTGACTTTCACATCGGAAAAATAAACCCGACAATCGGAACCCCGCAAATGATTACGAATAATTGTGTATATATTCCCCGAAACAATATTATGAGTATCAGTCGTCCCTGCCATGGCGTAAACTTGTCCATCGATATATTCATGTTTAATGGGACTTTTTTCTTCAAACTGAAGATATTCTTCTGGAGTGAGATTATTATAGTTAGATAAAGCAATCATCGTTTTTTCTGCTAGTTACAACTATATCAAGTACCTAAGCCAAATTAATTATACATCTAAGCCGTTAGCCTTTTCCGTAATCAGTAAGCAGTATTAAGTAACAGTACATTCCCTGATTACCGTTCACCTTTCACTGATAACCGAAAAGTCTCCACTCTCCGAGTCTCGACTAGGAAATCAACTTTGCAGGACTAGATACCTGTTGAAATACTGTCTAGGAGAACTGGCAAAAAGAGCCTCGAATGGTTAATCTATATGCTATTACCCTTGTAACTCTCTATAACTACTGCTATGACAACCCTAATTGACTATTCAAATATTCAATCTTTACCCGAAGTTTGGTCAATAGTTGCCCAACGTTTCCCCAATATTATCGCTCTGCAGGATCCCCACAGTAAACCGGAAGTAATTCTCACCTATCGGCAACTTTATCAACAAATTCAGCAATTTGCCGCCGCTTTGCAAGCATTAGGAGTCACAGAAACCGAAAATGTCGCTTTATTTGCCGATAATAGTCCCCGGTGGTTTATTGCCGACCAAGGTTCCATGGCAGCCGGGGCCGCCAACGCGGTACGATCTGCTCAAGCAGATGCAGAGGAATTAGCCTATATTTTGGCCGATAGTGACAGTCAGACGCTGATTGTCGAAAATAACAAAGCTTTAGGGAAATTGCTGGCGAAAATCCCTGAATTGCCCCTAAAATTAATCGTGCTGCTCACCGACGAAGACCCGGCTACTGGGGCGATTTCCGTGCAGACCTTAAATTTCAAGCAATTAATGGCGATCGGGGCTGAGAACACCCTTAAACCCATCACCAAGAGCGAAAATGATCTGGCTACCCTCATCTACACATCGGGAACGACGGGACAACCAAAAGGGGTGATGCTAAGTCACGGTAATCTGCTGCATCAGGTACGCAACTTAAATGCTATCTTTCAACCGGATCCTGGCGATCGAGTTTTAAGTATACTACCTTCATGGCATTCCTACGAGCGCAGTTGTGAGTATTTCAGTCTAGCTCAAGGTTGCACCCAGATTTATACCAGTATTCGCACTTTTAAGCAGGATTTAAAGGAATTTAGTCCGCAATTAATGGTGGGAGTTCCCCGTCTTTGGGAATCTCTTTACGAGGGTATCCAAAAGCAATTTAGCGAACAATCGACCACAAAACAGAAATTAGTGCGATTTTTGCTAGAAAAGTCGGAAAAGTACGTTATTGCTAAACGTATCGCTGATAATCTCAGTCTAGATCATCTTCACGCTTCCCCCGGAGAAAGACTAAAAGCAAGAATTCAATCCCTCTTACTCTATCCCCTCCATGCCATCGGTGATAAGCTAGTTTATAGCAAAATTCGCCAAGCAGTGGGAAATAAAGTTAAAATCTTGGTTAGTGGCGGTGGTTCCTTAGCCAGACATCTAGATACTTTCTATGAGATTGCCGGAATCCCGATTTTAGTTGGTTATGGACTGACAGAAACTTCTCCCGTCGCTACCGTCCGTCGTATCGATCATAACCTGCGCGGGTCTGCCGGTCGTCCCGTCCTTCAGACAGAAATCTGTATTGTCGATTTACACAGCAAAGAAGTCTTACCGACAGAAAAACACGGTTTAGTCTTGATTCGCGGTCCGCAGGTGATGCAGGGATACTATAAAAAACCCGAAGCAACCGAAAAAGCGATTTCTCCCGATGGTTGGTTTGATAGCGGTGATATTGGTTGGTTAACCGCTGCCGGGGATTTAGTCTTAACCGGACGGGCCAAAGATACAATTGTTTTGAGCAATGGTGAAAATATCGAACCGCAACCGATTGAAGATGCTTGTTTACGCAGTCCCTTTATCTCCCAAATTATGCTAGTGGGACAGGATCAAAAAGCTTTGGGGGCTTTGATCGTTCCTAATCTTGATATACTGGTCAATTGGGGCCAAGAACAGAAAATATCCTTAAATTTACCCGATCTTCACAGCGATCGCTCAACGATTCTTGCTAGCGATCTCTACAGCAAAAAAGTCTTAGATCTCTACCAACAAGAATTAAAGCGCGAGGTAAGAAATCGGCCCGGTTATCGTGCCGATGACCAGATTAAAACCTTTGAGTTAATTTTAGAGCCTTTTTCCCAAGAAAACGGCATGATGACCCAAACTTTAAAGATTAAACGACCGGTAGTAACGCAACGCTATCGCGATATGATTAACGAGATGTTTGCCAAGTAAATATTTCTGGCAAATATTCCCTAACCCCTTGACAAAAAGACCTTTTTAGGATAAGCAAATCATGGATGACGCACAAACCAGTTTATTACTGAAGCGCCCGGTGACAATTAAAGTCATCGTGACTCCGCGCTGGAAAGAAGAAGCACAACAGCAATTACAAGCACAAATGGCTCAAATTGACGCACAAATTCAACAATTAGAAACCCAAGGCCAAAGAGCGATCGCCGAAATTCAGCGTCAGAGCCTGATCCCCTTACCCCCCGCGGCTGCCCAACAGATTGACAATATTCAAATCCAAGTCAATCAACAGAAAAGTGAGTTTCTCGAACAAAAAAACCAGTATCTGCAACAATTGCAACAGGTACAACTCTTGGAACTCAATCAAGAAGTCGCCCAAGCACAACTAGAAAGCTTTTTCCGGGTCGAAAAAGGCGATAACTTAGTAGCCAAAATGAATGTGGAACTCGTCCTTAGAGATGGCATAGTCGAAGAAATTCGCGGCGAAATTTAAAGCTAGGGTGAGCAGTTCCCGTCACTGTCAACTTAAAGGCTAAAATCGGCAATAGCAAGGGTTATTCTCCCTTGCTAACCGAGAAAACCGCCCCTAGCTCACATCACCCCTGACATGACTTGATCGGGCCTGAAAAATATATTAAGATTCTTTATCGATCGCCCGGACACACTCGCCTATATTGTTGTATAACTTCATATCTCCATCGACTCACCCTTAATTAGATCCTATAAATATGAAATCTCCATGCTTTCTTTCTTACCCACCATTCTTTTAGCTCAGTCCGCCTCGGTTCTGCCCCAGATAGAGAGGAAATTAATCACCCAATATCAGGAAGTGCGTCAGTTGCCCGGTCAACTGAATGATGTGCTGGTTTTTAATAGCAATAGTCCCGAAATCGTAGAAAAAGAGGGAATTCTCCTCTCTACTTTCCCCGGCAAAGGAAAACGTTATCCCATAGCCCATCTCAATCATCCGCTACAAGGACGTTTTGACGTTTTCACCCACCACATCGCCCGTCAAACCGATCCCAATCGCGACCTACACCAGGGCCTGATCGTTACTAATCCCACCTCCAGAAACCTCGTTATCCGCATCCTGCAAGGAGTCAGTTACGTCACCTCCGCCGATGCCCCTTTTGTCGATTTACCCTCTCTGGTGGAAGATCCCAATGGCCGGGTTTTTTCTGGTCCCGGTTCCCGTTTAGCCAGCGATATCATGCGTCGTCGCCATGATACCCAATTTCCCGCCCAGATCGTCATTCCCCCAGGCCAAAGTCGGATGCTATTCGATCTGGTTATCCCCAGAAGTAGCGCCCGCTCGACCCTCCTGCGTCTCTACAGCGATGGACCTGTCTATATGGCCAATTTAGCCCTCTACGAAGTTCCCCAAAAAGTCAAAATCGAAGATCGGGAAATAGAAACCTTTCGTCCCCCTACCCTAGAGGAATGGCGTACCCTATTGGTTAGAGGTGATTTAGCCGCTCCTCGCGATTTTCCCCCCACTCCCCCCGATCAATGGTTCCCTGGAAGAAGAAATTTTTATGGTCGCGTGGCCGGAATTTCTGTCGGTTCGGAATGGGCAACCCGCATTGTCGATCCCAAAGGGGGAATTAATCTCACCATTCCTCAACCCGGTCAAGCTTTTGCCTATCCTTTAAGTACGGTGACAGCAGCTACTTTCGGAACCAGACAAATTCAAAGCGCTCCCATGTTAGTGCGTTATCCCGATACGGCTTTCAAAGCTCACGGTAACTACGGTGTTCACTACTATCTGACTTTACCTCTATATAACAATACCAGCAAAACCCAGGTGGTGGCTTTGAGTATTCAAACCCCCATCAAAGAAGACAATTATCTCGATCGCTTGCTATTTGTTGAACCCGTCCAGGGACCGGTATTTTTCCGGGGTGCAGTGCGCGTTACCTATCGTAACGCACTGGGACGCACCGAGGAACGTTTTTTCCATCTCGTTCAACGGGAAGGACAACAGGGAGAAGCTTTAGTACAGGTGGAACTTCCCCCCGGAGCCAGACGCGACATTAATCTCGATTTTCTCTATCCCCCCGATGCCACACCCCCCCAAGTTTTGAGCGTTAAAACTTTGCAATAGATAGTTTTTCTCGAAAAGTTAACGGCTGATTGTCGGGGGGAATAAGTAAGATACACTGAAATTAATCTCTCTGTGAATCGGCCGATGAATATTAGCAAAACTTGCTTTATTTTCTGCTTATTATCTCAATTTTTGGGCAATGCAGCTGCCAGTTTAGCCGTGACTAAACTCGATTTTGATACCGGTCAACCCCTAACAAATCAAGTGGTTAGATCGGGGAAAATTAAGGTACAAGTTAGCTATCAACCCATCGACCTAAACGAGAAAGTTGATGATAATTCTGATATTAATAATGTTTCTTATCAAATCTTTTATAACGGGCAAATTTATCAGGAAAATAGCGGGTATAGTGCCTTTGGATCCGGCTATGTCGAATTACGAGATTTAGATAATAATGGCATCGATGAGATTATCGTCTCCACCTATAGCGGCGGCGCACATTGCTGCACATCTTTGGTAATTTATACTTGGCAAAAAGATAAATTTATTAGAGAAGAAACGGGTTTTTTAGATGGTAGTGGTGGTTCCTTTGAAGATTTAGATGGAGATAATAATTATGAATTTGTCACCGTTGATAATGCTTTTTTGTACGCTTTTAGTTCCTACGCCGCCTCTTTTCCTCCCTCCAAAGTTTATACTTTTCAACAGGGTAAATTAGCGGATGTCACTAGAAAATATCCCAAAAAATTAAGGAAAACTTTAGCAGCAATGTTGAAAGCCTTTCAGTTAGCTAAAAAAGAAAAAGCCGAAGTCAATGGCATTTTGGCCGGTTATGTCGCCCAAAAAATTCTCCTGGGAGAATACGAAGAAGCTTGGCAATTTCTCCTCGCTAATTACGATAAAAACTCCGATTGGGGTCTCGATATCTATGGCGAAAGTACAGCGATCGGCAAATATCCAGACTTTCCCACTGCCCTGAGCGCTTTTCTCCTGAAAAATGGCTACTTAGGGTCTGCTGAATAATGGTAAAACCCTTTTAAAATAAGGCTTTTGACCTGTTAAAATCCGATGTTCATGCTGCGAAAATCGGATTGGGACCATCAAAAACCTGGCATTACCCTTGTTGTAGTACATAAATTAGTACAAAAAAAAGGAGGGCAACAAAGCCTGAAACTCCTGCCTCGCAGCCTCGGAGCCTTCTGCCTGTCCCCACCCTAGGCCTTTTTCAGCAAACCCTAAGTAGGGTTTGCTGAATAAATCTAAAAACCTTGTTGGATAAAACTTTTAGACCTTTTTGAAATCCAAAAGTGCTTGGCATGGGAGTGAGCGGGGGGAAAATTCAGGGACTTTTTCCCTGAAAATTAGGTAATTGACCACCTGAAAATCGGTAAAACCCTACACCCCGCACCCAGGAAAAACTTTTTGCCGCAAACCCTAAGTAGAGGCGATAAAATACCAGTGGTCGCTTTAATATCACCTGAATAGTCGGTTTTTTGTGTCTTTCCCGAGACTATCGGCTGCTACCACTGGTTTGCTGTTGTTTGTTGTTGTAATCCGAGGAAATATAGTTCTTGCGTTCCCAAGCGCCTGAACTGCATTTGTCTCTCTAGTAACAATTGTAACAGACAATACCCATTTTGTGTAAAAAAAAGTAAACAATTTGGTAAAAAATTATTTTTTGCGGTAATCCTCAACCCTCTGAGGACAGCCCCAGATTACCGTTTCCTGTTTGTAAACCACCATACCGGGCTTGGCGCCCTTGGGTTTATAGACGTATTTGGGACGGGTATAGACGACGGGAACCTGTTCACTATGGCGAGCGCGGCTATAATAAGCGGCGTAATCGGCGGCAAATTGCAGATCGGCGGCTTCTGGAACTGTACCGGGGGTTAAACGGAGTAAAACGTGACTACCAGCGATTTCTTGACTATGAAACCAGATATCGTAATCGCTGGCGCTACGAAAAGTTAGCCGATCATTTTGACGGTTATTTCTGCCAATCCATAATTCTACTCCAGAGGGAGTAGTAAAGCGCATGGGTTCGGATTCTTTGTTATTCGTCCGATTACGCTGGTAATTGCTTTCTAGATACTTCTGTTGAATTAATTCTTCTTGTATCTCGTCTAAGGCCTGTAAATCTTCGCTGCTGTTATAATTTTCTAGTTGACTTAAACTCGATCGCACTTGTTCGAGATAATTAATTTCACTAACCACTTCCTCTAATAAAGGTTCCACCGCTAACCGCGCTCTTTTTAATTTCTGATGTTGTTTATAAAAATATTGGGCATTCTGCACGGGATTTCTTTCGGGATCGAGAGGAATAATTACAGGTGTTCCTGTCTGGAAATCCGCCAAACTAATGCTAGTCATTCCCTGCTGTATTTGCTGCAGATTTGCCATTAATAAATCCCCTTGCTCTTTATAGCGATCAGCATGAGCAGATTCTGCTAGTCTTCTTTGAAATCCCGCCGCTTTAGTTTGCAGTTTAGTCAGTAAAGAGGTAATTTTTTGGCTTAATTTTTGCTGTAGTTGTCGAAAACTTTCTTGATTAATTTGGTCGCTATAATAACGGTTTAATAATTCTTGGACATTTTTAGCCGCCGCCAGCATCTCCCCACCGATCACTGTATAACCTTCGCTTGTCCATCCGGGTTGAAAGGTTTTATTTTCAAGGATTTTTAACCATTCTTGCCAAGCCGAAAAGAGCTTTTCCCAATCATTAGTATCTAACTGATCCGTGTTTAATTTCGGGTTAATATTGGCTTTTTGCAACAGCGATCGAGCGATGACCGGACTAACACCACGATAGGTACTAACTAACTGTTTTTCGATAGTTTTAGGGATTAAACTAACTCTGGCTTGCCAACTGCTCAAGGATTCTTCTAAACTGGGATTTGTTGCCAATAAAACGGGGGGTAGTTGATAGATTTGTCCCGTTTGTACGGTGCGAACACTAGACTGGGTGGCATTGACTTGATGGGCAACGGTGACAATTTGATTATCAGCCGCAGTTAAAATAACATTGCTATATTTGCCCATAATTTCTATATACAAATGCCCCAGGGCCGGATCATCGGGACGTTGGGCAAATTGCAGATCGATGACTCTTTCCCACGGGGCAACAAATGCTAATTTTGTTAGCGCAAAACCATTGAGTTGATGACGCAATTGATCGCTGAAAGTGAAGGTATCAGGGACTTTTGGCGGTGGCTCACCAATATGCAGCCGCGCCCCTTGGGGATGCCAAGAAATAATTAACCATCCCTTGCGATCGAAGGTTCGTAAATAGAGGGCGATCGTTTGGCGATCAATTTGATACACTTGTTCTAGTCTCGCTGGCAGCCAAGTGGCGGCAATTTCGGCACAAGTGGCGCTGAGGGTGGTAAAGTCTACGGATTGCATTTTCAGGATTCAGCTGTAGGGTGGGTTAGGCGACGGTAACTGCTACAGTTTAGTATTGATTTTGTGTTCGCCGTAACCCACCAAATTATTGCTCCTTTTTTCTTGGTGCGTTAGCGCAGCGTAACGCACCCTACTGGATTGACCTGGTGGGTGCGTTAGCAACGCACCCTACTTTTTACTTTTATAAAAGGGTTTTTTGACTACGGTAGCGGGGTAGGTGATGCAGCGGATTTCCACTTCGATCGCCTGTCCGATCGAGGCGAAAGGTGTGGGAAGATAGGCTAAAGCGATCGCTGTGTTTAAAGTTGGTGATAAAGTGCCACTGGTGACTTTACCCACCACTTCCCCAGCGAATACTACCGGATAATCGTGACGGGCGATATGTTTGCCGGACATCTGCAATCCCACCAACCGCCGATTCACACCATTAAGTTTTTGGTCTTCAAGGACATCACGACCGATAAAATCGCCTTTTTCTGGCAGATGAACCAACCAATTTAAGCCTGCCTCTAGGGGACTCGTGCTATCGTCGATATCCTGTCCATAAAGGGCTAAAGCTGCCTCTAAACGCAGGGTATCCCGCGCTCCTAAACCGCAGGGAGTCACCCCTAAATTTAAGAATTCCGTCCAAAGTCGCTGCCCGATTTCAGGAGCGGCCATAATTTCAAAACCATCTTCTCCCGTGTAACCGGTCCTAGCGATAAAAACTTTTTCCCCGAAAAGCTGGCTTTCCCAGTGATTAAATAGGCCAAAATCGCTTAATTTTTCCCCGATCAAGGGCTGTAAAATTGTGGCCGCCTTGGGTCCTTGCAGGGCGATTAAGACCCTTTCTCGGGATAAATCCTTTAATTTAACCCCCGATCCCTCTAAATTGCCTAAAATCCATTCTCGATCTTTATCGGTGGTTGAGGCATTAACAATTAATACGCCTTGGCTTTCGCTTTGGTAGTAAAAGATAATATCATCGATTATGCCACCGTCTGGGTTAAGTAAAACGCTATACTGTGCCTTTCCTGCGCTTAAACGGGCTAAATTAGAAGGAACTAGGGTTTGGAGAGATTGAACCAGATTATCTCCAGTTAAGATAAATTTGCCCATGTGGGAAATGTCAAACATCCCCACACCGTTGCGGACAGCATTATGTTCGATTTTTAGGCCGCTAAACTGTATCGGCATCTCCCAACCCGCAAAAGGGGTAAATTTGCTGGTTTGTTGGGCAATTAGCTCGTATAAAGGGGTACGAATAGCGGGGGAAGTTGCTTCTTGGTTAGCCACGGTGATCTCGATCGACTGGTTTTCTGCCTAGACTAGCATAGCAGTTATCAGGAGACAGGAGACTCCGAGACAGGAGACTCCGAGACAGGAGACAGGAGATTATTTTTATTTATACTTCCCACACCCCACACCCCACACCCCACACCCCACACCCCACACCCCACACCCTACACCCTACACCCCACACCCCGCTTCCCCACCTCCCCACACCCCACTTCCCCACTTCCCCACTTCCCAATTCATAATTCCCACTCCCTTAACCTTTCTCGCACCCTGTCAATGGGAATTGCGAAACCGCAGCCCAATTTAACGGCATTTTCTAGGGGTTTAGGAGTAGAGGGATTGGCACAAAATAAACCCGCTTGAGACATCACTCCCACCACTTGATTTTTATCGTTTAAAACTGGACTTCCCGACTGTCCAGAAACGACAAACATGGATAAACTTAAGGATTTTTCGTCATTATCATTAACAGTGCCTTTGCTGACAGTCCAATCTTTTTGATTAAAAGGATTACCGATCGAGATTACTGATTGATTAGCGGCAATTGGTAGGGGCGCTAAAGCTAAAGGTTTTAAATCTGGGGGGGGATTTTTTACCTCCAATACTGCTAAATCGAGCCAGTCGTTAGCGGGGGTAGTGTGGAGAATTTTAGCTTTTGAACGCTTGGGAATTTTTCCCTTGGGTGGTTGGCTATAATACTCGACAAAAATGCGCGCCCCTGCATCGATTTCTTGACGGTAATTCGTCACCACATGGCGGTTAGTCACGATCCAAGCTGTATCTTGATCTCGTTTTAATAACCAACCAGTGCCGATACCATTGTTATTTTTGCCACGAATGACAATTTTAACAATTGAGCGTTTTAAATTCACCAGAGGATCACTCTTAACACTGGGAATTATCTCTGGCATTTTTAATAATTCGGGATTGTCGTGAATTAATCGCCCCCGTTGGATTTCCTGTAAAATAAATCTAACTTCTGATAAATTGGGATCAATTTCTACGGCCTGCCGACACCAATTTAGACCCTCATCGATCTGACCGCTATTGATATAGATATAACAGAGATTTTCGTAAATCTCGGCATTTTTGGGGCTAATTTGGCGCGCCTGTTGAAAAACTGCCATCGCTTCCCCTAGTTTTCCCTGTTCCGCTAAAGCTTTGCCTAAATAATTATAAATATCCCCATCTTTAGGGGTGTAAATTAAAGCCTGTCGATATATTTGCTCTGCTTCCTGCCATTTTCCCTGTTTTGCTAGGGTTTCTCCTAATTTTTTGTAGGTTTCACCCTGATTAGGTATCAATTCTAGAGCTTGCTGATAGGCATAACTGGCCTCTTCCCAGAGTTGCTGTTCACTGTAGGCCTTTCCCAGATAAAAATAGGCTTTTCCCTGAGTAGGATCGAGAAAAACCGCTGCTTGCAGAGCTTTCGCCGCCTCATCCCAACGTTGTAAACTATAGAGAGCTTTTCCTAGCTGAAATTGCGCTTTAAAAGTTGGTTTAATGATAATTGCTTTTTGGTAAGCATCGAGTGCCTCTGACCATTTTTCCTCCTGCGCGAAGATGTCTCCCAAAGCCACTAAATAACTACTTTGGGAGGGTTCCATCGGTGGTTTATCGTTAACGATAAAGCCATGATTATAGGCTTTTAAGGCTTCAGAATAGCGTTTTTGACTTTGTAAGACCTGAGCGATTTTTATATGGGCTTGGGACGAATTTTCGTGAAAAGATAAAACGGTTCGGTAAGCAGACAGAGCCGATTCCTTTTCCCCCGCGGCCAAAAGTCGATCGCCTTGCCAGAGATAAGCCAAGGCAATAAGATAAAAAATAGCAAAGGGAGCGGCGGCGATGAAGGCAATAATTACAAATATTTGCCAAGATTTGCCAGAATAGCGGCGACCGATTTTAAGCTCTTTTCTTTTCATTTCTTGGTTAGGATAGACAACAGGCCAGAGGTGGTTCGATAATCGCCCTAGACCAATTTAGATGCGCGGGCCGCTTACACATATTTTTGCTTTTCCTGTTGCCCTTTCCGCAGTTCTGCTCCTCCTTCTTTCTAGGGTATGGATGTAATTTTGTCTAACTACTTACCGATTACTGCTGCGAGCGCTGGGTAGGATTAACATAGCATCACCGAAGGAATAGAAACGGAAACGCTCTTGGATAGCTGCTTGATACAATGCCAGTAGTCTTTCCCGTCCGATTAAGGCACTGACTAACATCATCAAACTGGACTTGGGTAGGTGAAAATTAGTGATCATGCCGTCGATAACTCGCCATTGATAACCCGGATAGACAAATAAATTCGTTTTTCCCTGAAAAGCGGTTAATTTCTCGCTCTTACTTTCTTTAATTGCCCCTTCCAAGGCGCGAGCTACCGTGGTCCCCACGGCGATAACCCGGCCACCTCTAGCCTTTGTTTGGGCGATTTTTTCGGCAGTTTCGGCGGAAATCTGCAAAAATTCTTGGTGCATTAGGTGTTCTGTAATATTTTCCACTTCCACGGGACGAAAGGTTCCCACTCCCACATGAAGGGTGATATAGGCGGTATCTATACCCTTCTGGGCGAGCTTATGGAATAATTCGGGAGTAAAATGTAATCCTGCCGTGGGAGCGGCCACAGAACCCTGTTTATCGGCGTAAACTGTTTGATAACGGTCTTCTTCCGCCTCTGATTCGGTGACGTAGGGGGGGAAAGGAATATGACCGTACTCCTCCAACATATCCCAAAAACTGCGCCTGGGATGACGTTGAAATTGCAGCAGACGACCACCGGTGTTCAGATCTCGATCGATTACTTTCGCTAACCATAATTTTTCTTGGTCTTCCGTCGGCCCTGTTTTCGGATAAAAAAGGACTTCTGAACCGACTTTAAAGCGTTTTCCCGGTTTCACCAGAGATAACCAACGATGGTCATCTTGTTCTTCTAATAGTAATATTTCTACGGGTGCGCCCGTGGTTTTACGTCCAAATAAACGGGCCGGAATCACGCGGGTATCGTTGAAAACCAGCAAATCCCCCGACTCTAACCAAGTGGGTAAATCCCGAAAAATAGCTAAATTATGACTATTGGGAGAATCTACCACCAAAAGACGGGAACTATCCCGGGTTTCTGCGGGATTTTGGGCAATTAACTCCGGAGGAAGGTGATAATCGTAGCTGGAGAGTAATTGGTCAGGGAGCATCATCATTATCATCATAAAGATCTTCGCAAAAGTTGGGTAATCCTACCCAGGCGAACTTCACTAAATCGGGGATTTCTCCCCTTGGTATCGAGAACGGTTTATCGTCAGACTTAGATATATAACACTAATCGTGACTATTAGCCAATAGCCCGGCGGCCACTATGGACTATCTCTATTTTCTTGCTAATGCTAGTTTAACGCTACGAGTCACCGAATACCTGCGATCGATGACTCATCTGCCTTCCTCCGTGATGACGGTTATCCATCAGATTAACGGTTGGGTGGTCAAGGTAAAGTTTAATCAAATGCTGACTCCTTGCCAACACGGCGATTTTCGCGCCTACATGAATGAGTTAGGGATTACCTATCAACCGGAAATGCGTCTCCAGATGGTTTTTTGGAGTTTGGAAACGGGACAATCTCCTATTGATGTCATGCGTCGTTATCAAGTGGCGATCGTGTCCCATGGTACCCCGGATCAGCAAGATATAGAGGCTTTTCGGCAACAATTTACTAAGGGTTTAGGATACTGTCCGGAAACTCTGGCCTAGGGTTTATTTTCTTTCGGGATGCTCTTCTAGGGCAACTACAGGACTTAAATCGTTGATGTGATCAATTAATTGATACAAGCGTCCGTAACTCTTGCCGTTGAAGTAAAAAACTAGACGAGGTAAATGGTGGGTGGAATCCCGATTCTCTCGTTCTAGAATTTGACTAGGTGCGATTTTCCCCTTAACTAGGATATCGCCGAAGTTTTGGTTAATTTGTTCGATCTGTTCCCCGCTTAGTTCGTGGTTAAGACGAATAACAAAGGATTCTCCCACAAAACGGCTGGAGTGATACACCCGATAGAAGTGGCGAATCCTTTGACAAGCGTAGTCTAGATCGTTGGTAATTGTATAAAAATTCCGATCTTCGGCGGATATCAGTCCTCTTTTTTGCAGATTTTCACTAATTTGTTCTTGCCAAGTTTGCCAGTAATCCCCATCAGGCTCATCAATTAATACTAGGGGTGCAGGTCCGTATTTACCGGTTTGACAGAGGGTAAGCGTCTCAAAGGCCTCATCTTGGGTGCCGAAACCACCGGGGAATAAAGCTACTGCGTCACTTTCCCGCAGAAAAAATAGTTTTCTGGTAAAGAAATATTTAAAATCGATTAATTTGGCATCATTTATGATATGCGGATTAGCCCCCTGTTCAAAGGGTAGCTGAATATTTAATCCGAAGGAATTTTCCCGTCCGGCGCCTTCATTCCCTGCTTGCATGATGCCACCCCCAGCGCCGGTTAACACCATAAAACCGTATTGACTAATACAGCGAGCGAAGTCCACTGCCAGACGGTATTCACTGCTGTCGGGTTTGATGCGTGCCGAGCCAAAAATGGTAAGTTTACGAATGTGACGGTAGGGGTAAAATACCTGAAATCCCTTTTCTAGATCTTCGATCGCGTAGGTTAAAATTTTCCAATCCAGGCGATCGATTTCCTCCTCGGCAATTCTGACTATTGCTTCCAGAGCTCTTTGAATCCATTTACCATCTTTCAAGTGGGGTAAATGTTGCACCAATTTCAGCAAGTCTTCGGTTAATTCAGAATAGGAATTTTCCATTGGTGGGTTGGGTTTTGGGTGTTAGGGTGGTCACTGCGTGCGCGTTGCGGGGGGTTTTAGGGTGTTGGGGAAGATATTTCTTAGTCCCCATTTCCCCATTTAAGTAGGGAGGCACAATTATTTGTAGGATGGGTTAGCGGTAGCGTAACCCATGCGGGCGTTGGGTTTCATGCTTCAACCCAACCTACGTTCATCTTATATTTAATTCCACCCACCTACTTATATGTCCATTAGTTAACTATTCAAAGACTTAAAGATCACTGTTCAGGATTATTTATGGCTTGATTAACTTGGGTGATTTGGGTTTGAAAATATTGTTCACGATAACGGATAGCTTGGGCTAATTCCGCACCTTTTTGGAAAGCGAGTAAAGCTTGGGGATAATTTTTTCTCTCTAGATAAATTTGACCGATTTGATCGTAGGTATTCATTAAACCGTAGTAATTATAACCCAATTCATGGACTTTAATTAATTCTTGATAGATTTGTAAAGCATAATCCACCTGTTGATAACTTTTATAGAGTTCGGCCAACTTATTTAAAGCTTCTCCTGCGGTGCCGTACTGTTGTAAAGCAAAAGCGAGAGAATAGGCTTCTTGAAAGTTTTGGCTGGCTTTATTTGCATCTTTTAAAGCTTGGTAATCTAAACCAATTTGAATTTTTAGAGCGGGGATTAACTGTATTTGCTGATTTCTGATTTGGGTTTCAGCTATTTCTTCTTTAATTTTTACGGCGTTAGCTGGTTGCAGAGATTCTCGATAAATTTCTGCTAATCTTTGCAGATAAATCCCTTGAGTTAAAGAATTATTCTGTGCCTTAGAAATAGTTAATAATTCCTCATAGACTGGGGCGGCTTTTTGATAATCAAAACGGGATAAATGAATTTGACCCAGTTTATTTAAAGTTGCTTCTACTGCCAGATTATCACCAGATTGTCTGGCATTAGCTAGGATTTTATCATAGATAATTATCGCCTCATTAAAAGCTCGTACCTGTTGATATGATGTACCTAGTAATGCTAATAATTCCCCGTCCATTGTCTGGTTATTTTCTGCGGTTTGTTGCAGAGATTTTAAACGAGCAGTAATTAATTTAACATCCTCGGTTCGATCTCGATTCCAAGCTGCTAAACCCACTTTTCCCAAAGATTTTACTTCTTCTTTTGCTCCTAAATAACGATTTAATTTAATCACTTCATACCAGATAGGAAAAGCTTCCTCATTTAATCCCGCATCGTATTTAGCTTGAGCTTCAGCATCGCGTTGATCGATGTATAATAACAGTTGACGACGCTCCAAGGGCGTTAAAGGGCGATCGATTCCGGGTAATAAAGGACTTTGTAGGGGAGTTTCGAGGGGATTGGGTGCAGGGGTTTCTGTTTGTGCTAGGAGAGGAAGGGAAGTACCGATCAAACAGAGCCATAAACTGAGAGAAAAACGTAGCATAATAGATTGATAGGAGCGTAGTAGAGGATGATATTTTGTGATCGATCGATTCTATAAGACACTGACTGCCGAAAATTTGCGTTTCCCAATTTTGGGTTTAATTGCTAGTTTGATTGTAACCTTTAGTCTGGGGGCCTGTGGTGTCTCCCCGCAAGTTTTAGCAGAACAACGAATGTTTCTACCCCTCTCGGTCGAGTTTTTGGGAGAATATCAATTGCCACAAGCGGATTATCAAGGGACAAGGGTGGGGGGATTATCGGCAATTACCTATGATCGTGCCAATAACCGCTTTTATCTCCTCAGTGATGATCGTTCTCAGAAAGCTCCGGCCCGCTTTTATCGAGCTAGTTTGCAGATAAATGGTGAAAAAATCGAAAAAGTGAATTTAGAGGCAGTCACGTTCCTAAAAGATGGCAAGGGAGAAACGTTTAAAAAGGGATCGATCGACCCGGAAGGTATCGCTTTTTCGCCCCGACAAACTTTGTTTATTTCCAGTGAAGGTGCGGTTAAACAGGGAATTGCTCCTTTTATTGCTGAATTTGATTTGCAGGGACAATTAAAGGAGTCTTTGTTAATTTCTAATCGCTTTTTACCGGATGATAGCAATCAAAAAGGAATACAGGATAATTTAGGGTTTGAATCCTTAACTTTAGGGATTACCAGCACTCTCAAAGACGATCCTTTTCGTTTGTTTACTGCCACAGAAAACGCTTTAATTCAAGATAGTCCCACGGGAAAAAGAGCAGAAAATCTCAGAGTGCGACTTCTTCATTATGTTATTGATCCGATTGGTGCGCCTGTGTTAGTATCAGAACAATTGTATGTGTTAGATGAGCCACCCAGTGGTGCGAGATACTACGGTTTAACGGAATTATTAGCTTTAGAAAAAGAGGGTTATTTTCTCAGTTTAGAGCGAACTTTTGGTTTAGAAGGTTTTGGAGCGAAACTATTTCAGGTAGTTAATGGGAGTGCCACTGATACCTCGAAAATTGCTCGGATACCGGGAGAATTAGAAGCTTTACAGGTGCAACCCTTGCGGAAAAAATTATTACTAGATTTAGGGACTTTGGGGATTGATTTAGATAATTTGGAAGGAATGACCCTCGGTCCAAGATTAGCTGATGGCAGTCGCTCTTTGATTTTAGTCAGTGATGATAATTTTAATCCGAATCAGGTCAATCAGTTTTTACTATTTCGACTCAAGGAAAAATAAACAAGAGATGGTTAATTCCCTCACCTATCCCCTTCTGGGAGAAGGATTGGGGTGAGGACTACCAATAAAGAAAAATGGGATAAATAGCCGGTTTAAAGAGAAAACGGCCGGTTAATAATCACTTTTTTCGATATCTTTGCGAATATCATTCAGGTCAATATAGCGATCGGTGGCGTTGCGTAATTCCCTAGCGATCATCCCTTCCGTAGAAACTACGGTAATATGAGTATTTTTAGAGCGCAATAGTTCGATCGCTCGTTCAAAATCGCCATCACCGCTAAATAAAATCACTCGATCGTATTGATCGACGGTATTAAACATATCGACGACAATTTCGATATCTAAATTAGCTTTCTGGGAAAAACGACCGGAACTATCATCATAATATTCTTTCAAAATTTTTGTTCTCACCGTATAACCCAAACTAATTAAAGCATCGCGAAAACCTCTTTGATCTTGGGAATCTTTTAAACCCGTGTACCAAAAGGCATTAATTAACATAATATTCGGGTCGTTGGTGAAGTAATTTAACACCTTGCGCGGGTCAAAAAACCAACCATTTTTTTGTTGAGCATAAAACATATTATTGCCATCCACAAAAATCGAAAGGCGATCCTTCGGACGGCCGCCACCATTACAATGACAAAGACCGGCTTCTGTCATACAAAATACATACCTAATTTTTTATAGAGTTTAACTATAAAATTACTAAAAAGTAATTTTACGGGGGAAAACGACTATTCTTTGAGGAATAGCGGTGATTTGAGAGCAAAAAGATAGCAACTAAAATAAAAATTAGCTTTTTTGTCTAAGTAGGGAGGCACAATTATTTGTAGGATGGGTTAGCGGTAGCGTAACCCATGCGGGCGTTGGGTTTCATGCTTCAACCCAACCTACGTTCATCTTATATTTAATTCCACCCACCCATCGGAATAATTAAAAGTGATAATAGGGGGATTGTACAGTAATTAGGTCATTTTGATAATCTTTCTTGATAGATGGGTATCAACAAGGCTGGTTAGATCAGATAGGAACACCAATCACTCCAACCTCCAGAATATAGCTTAACATTCTCGTATCCGGCTAGGGTAAGGGAAAGGATATTGACACAGGCTGTCACTCCCGAACCACAGTAGAGGATAATTTCTTGATCGCCTTGCCGCTCTTGCCAACGTTGTGTTTGCTGGGCCAGGGGTTGAGAAAAACCCTGACTATCGGTGACTTCCAACCAGGGATAATTAAGCGCCCCCTCGATGTGGCCGGCGATCGGATCGATCGGTTCCCTTTCGCCCCGATAGCGATCGCTTTCCCTGGCATCAATTAACACCACTCCCGCTTGCTCTTTTTGCCTTTTTACCTCCTCGATTGTGACTACCCAATCCTGTTGAACTTGGGGGAGAAAAGCGCCGGTTTTCGGCACAGGTATCTGATTAGAGACGGGATAACCGGCATTTAACCAATTTTGCCAACCACCATCGAGAATGCTGACTCGTTCATGGCCCAGATAACGTAATAACCACCAGAGACGACTGGCAAAGGCAAAACGGGAGGCATCGTAGGCGATCACATGGGTTTCACCAGAAATCACCCCTAAAGAGCTTAATTTAGCGGCTATTGTCTGCGGATTCGGTAAAGGATGACGGCCGCCATGACGGGCAACGGGAGCCGATAAATCGCGATCTAGGTGTAAATAGAAGGAATTTTCAATATGATTGGCTAAATACTCTTGATAACCGAGATCGGGATCATTTAATTGAAAACGACAGTCAATAACCATCAGATCGGGGCGATCGAGATTAGTCACTAACCAACTAGGAGAAACGAGGGGCGCGATCGGATTCATGGCGGGAAAATTGTTTAATAATTAACAGACAGTTGCGCTGATCTTCGCTGCGAGTATAACTGAGTTGATCGGCGATTTTTTGGAGGATCGGCAGTCCTTGCCCATGACCAGAGAAACTATAGTCATGATAGGCGTTTTTCTCGATAAAGTCCTCTAAATCGAAGGCGGAACCCCGATCCCAGATGGAAATTCGCATCTGGGATCGGGTAATCTCGATCTCGATCTCGATCGGGATTTCGGGAGGTAGGTGTCGGTGAGCGTGACGGACTGCATTGGTAAAACCTTCGGCAAGAGCAAGCTGACACTGGAGCCAGTCTTTTTGGGGAATGCCCGCTGGTTCAAGTTGCTCAAAATATTTTAAAACGGTATCTAAGGACTTGAGATCGCTATCTACCTGAAAAGAAATCTTCACCCCCGGCTTACCTCTCCAATGCCTTACGCTAGAAGTTATACCATTTTTCCCAAACTATGACTGATGTGTTAGCTCGATTCTGGATTTAATCCCTGGTTGAGGGACAAGCAAAGTCATCTGTCAGGGAGTCGGGGGTAGGCAGTAAGATTGAGATAATCAAGTCACAAAAAAGATGGTACGAATTCTAGTAATTGATGATGATGGAGTAATTCAAACGTTTTTGAGCCGCGCTTTGCGGAAGGAATACGAGGTTTTTATTGCCAGTGATGGGGAAGAAGGATTAAAGCAAGCGGGGCAACTAAAACCAGCGATGATTATTTGTGATTGGATGATGCCGGGGATCGATGGGTTGGAAGTTTGCCGGCAAATTAAGCTCAATCCCCAACTGTCAACGACTTTTTTTATCCTCTTAACTTCTTTGGGATCGGTGGAGGATCGGGTCAAGGGATTGGATGCGGGGGCAGATGATTTTTTGTGTAAACCGATCGAGATTAATGAGTTAAGAGCGCGCGTGCGGGCGGGAATTCGTTTGCATCAATTAAGTCATGATCTGCAAGCGCAAAAACAATTACTAGAAATGGAGTTAGCGGAAGCGGCGGAATATGTGCGATCGCTGTTACCAGAACCTTTCATTTCTCCAAAACTTGCTATCGATTTTCGCTTCCTTCCTTCTCGTCGATTGGGGGGGGATGGATTTGATTATTATTGGTTAGATAAGGACCATTTGATGTTATATCTTTTAGATGTGGCTGGCCATGGTTTGCGAGCGGCTTTACCTTCCCTTTCGGTGATTAATTTACTCCGTTCTCGTGGTTTAACTCAGGTGAATTACTATCAACCTAATCAGGTTTTACATGGGTTAAATCAAGTTTATCAAATCAGCCCTAAGAATGATAAATATTTTACTATTTGGTACGGAATTTATGATCAGAAACAACAACAGTTAACCTATGCCAGTGCTGGTCATCCCCCGGCAGTTCTCCTGACTCAAAAACCTTTTGGCCAGATGATTGAAACCAGACTGAAAGCCCCCGGTTTTCCCATCGGAATGTTTCCGGAAGCGGAATATATTAATCAGGTTAAATGCCTGAATTTCCCCAGTAGCCTTTATCTTTTTAGCGATGGAATTTACGAGATCGATTGTGTTGATGGTAGGATGTGGGGACTGGAGAACTTTATTCAATCTTTGCGAAATTATCACGGTAATTATGCTAAAAATCTCGATAATTTTATTGAAAAAATTCAAGCTTTACAATTTGATGGTAATTTTAGGGATGATCTTTCGATCATGCAGGTGGATTTTCGTTAATTAACTTCCGAGGATTTTTTGTTCTAATTCTTCTCGGTTATTAAAAATTTCAAAAACTCGATCCATATCGGTCAATTCAAATAACATTTTTATCTGCTCATTAATCGAGCAGATCAATAGTTTACCCCCCGCAGAACGCACGGTTTTTAAGGATAAAACTAGCGCCCCTAAACCAGAACTATCCATAAAGGTGACATTCTTGAAATCAACGATAATAACCTCTGAACCTCCCTGCACGGCTTCGGCAATTTCTTGGCGAAATTGGCCAGCTTGGTTGGCATCTAAAATACCCGATGGTTGAATAACTTTGATGGAAGAACTCATAAAAAAAAGGAAAAATTAAATGTTTTCTACCTGCTCACTCATAACTGCTCGCTGAAATCTGCTGACAGCAGCTAATCTTTAACTATTTTTAACATATTAAGGCCAAGAAAAGCGCAAAATTAAAAATAGGAATTTTTGAAACTGTATGGAAAGTTACGATGTCATCCTCATCGGTGCGGGGCATAATGGTTTAGTTTGTGCCGCCTATCTCCTCAAAGCCGGTTATCGCGTCCTCCTTCTGGAACAGCGTAGCGTACCAGGAGGAGCGGCTACCACAGAAGCGGTTATCCCAGATCTGGCCCCCGATTTTAAGTTTAATCTCTGTGCGATCGATCACGAATTTATCTTTTTAGGACCGGTAATTGAGGAATTAGAGCTAAAACGCCACGGATTAGAGTATTTATTCTTCGATCCTACCGTTTTCTGTCCCCATCCCCCCGGCCAATATTTTCTTTCCTATCGCTCTCTGGAAAAAACTCACGCCGCAATTGCCCAGTTTTGTCCGCGAGATGCCGATCGCTACCTTCAGTTTATCGACTATTGGGGACAGTTGATGAATGCGATTGGGCCTTGGTTTAACGCTCCGCCCCAAGATTTGCTCAGAATCGCCCGCAATTATAACTCTAGTGCCTTAGCTAGTGTCTGGAATGCGATCGGCTCGAAAAAGAAACTGCTCGACTTCATCCGCACGATGATTACTTCCCCCGAAGATGTCCTCAATGAGTGGTTTGAGAGCGAATTTGTGAAAGCACCCCTGGCTCGTCTAGCGGCGGAAATTGGCGCTCCTCCCTCCCAAAAAGGCATTACCTCCGGGATGATGATGATGGCGATGCGTCATTCTCCCGGAGTGGCTCGCCCTCGTGGTGGTACGGGCGCACTAACTGAGGCTCTGGTGAAATGTGTTGTCAGTCTCGGTGGGGTAATTTTAACCGAGCAGAAGGTTAAACAGATTCTAATGGAGGAAGGACAAGCGATCGGGGTTAGAGTGGACTCTGGACAAGAATATCTGGCAAAAGCGGGTGTTATCTCTAATATTGACGCTAGACGAGTCTTTTTACAGTTAGTCGCCCCCGCCGATGTGGATGCCGCCGATCCAGAATTGCGAGAAAGGGTAGAACGGCGAATTGTCAATAACAATGAAACAATTCTTAAAATTGATTGCGCCCTCGCCGAAGCACCAAGGTTCGAGGCTTACGATCACAAAGAGGAGTATTTACAGGGAACGATTCTCATCGCCGATTCCGTGCGTCACGTTGAACAGGCCCACGCTTTAACGATTTTGGGGCAGATTCCCGACGAAAATCCCTCGATGTACCTAGATGTACCCACTATTCTCGATCCCTCCATGGCTCCCCAAGGTAAGCATACCCTCTGGATCGAATTTTTTGCCCCCTATCAGATTGCCGGGGCCGAGGGAACAGGATTAAACGGCACGGGATGGACGGAAGAATTAAAAAATCGCGTGGCCGATCGAGTTCTTGATAAACTGGCCGATTATGCCCCAAATCTCAAATCCGCCATTATTGCCCGTCGGGTGGAAAGTCCGGCCGAATTAGCTAATCGTTTGGGTTCCTATAAAGGTAATTACTATCATCTGGATATGACCTTAGATCAGATGATTTTCCTGCGTCCTTTGCCGGAAATAGCTAACTACAAAACCCCAATTAAAAACCTTTATTTAACTGGGGCAGGAACTCACCCCGGCGGCTCAATTTCGGGAATGCCGGGGCGCAATTGCGCTCAGGTTTTCCTGCGGGATCGAAGCACTTTTCTGCAACGATTATTCAACTAATACTAAATCCGTTGAGTATAGGCTACATATTAGGACAGGCACTCATGCAAAAGGGAGAATAAATAATCAGTTTTTAATAACCGGATTTACTATGACAACAATTTTTGATTTTTGCAGGAGAGCTATCGAGTCGAGGAATACTCGTAGTCTTCGATAATATGGAGAAGTCGCATGGCTGAACTACAGGATTCTTCTAAAATTTCCTGTTTCTCCTGAGAATCATCGATTAAATCTTCAGATACTAGACGCAGAGAACCTAAAAGACTATTAAGACTGCTTCTCGCTTCGTAGGATAAATAAGCTTTTCTTTTTTGCTCATCTTCCCTATTCTTAGAGTCAGCCCCTTTGCTATCACTGAATTGCAGAGCGTGTAAACGGGCATAATGACCACCTTGAGCTAATAATTCCTCATGATTGCCGATTTCTGCCACTTTTCCCTTGTCCAGCACCACAATTTGATAGGCTTTTTGAACTGTGGAAAGACGGTGAGCGATCACAAGAGTAGTCCGCTCGCGACAGAGTTCATCGATCGCTTCCTGTACTAAACGCTCAGAAATTGTATCCAAAGCACTGGTGGCTTCATCGAGAATGAGAATATCCGGATCTCGCAGTAAGGCACGAGCGATCGCTAATCTTTGTTTTTGTCCCCCCGAAAGTCTCACTCCCCGATCGCCAATTTCCGTATCCAGTCCTTCTGGCAGTTTGGAGATAAACTCGTAGGCATTCGCCCTTTTTGTCGCTGCTAAAATTTCTGCATCACTCACATCGCTTAATCCGTAGGCAATATTAAAACGGAGAGAATTATTAAAGAGAAAAGTGTCTTGACTGACTATTCCCATGGCTTTTCTCAGAGATTTGATCTCATAATCCCGTAAATCGTGACCGTCAAAAAGAATCCTCCCGGCTGTAGGATCATAAAAGCGTGGTAATAAATCAGCAATTGTCGATTTTCCCGCCCCCGAAGCACCAACAAGAGCGATCATTTTTCCTTTTGGAATCCAAAGATCGATGCCCTTGAGAACTAATTCTTGATGACCAGGATAGGAAAATTGGACGTTATCAAAATGAATACCTGTCTCTAATCTTTGATAGGGAATAGAGCCATTGCTCATAAATGGTTTATTCTCTCGAATGAGAAAGTCCGCTACCACCTCTACTGCGGAAACATCACCCAATAGACTACTCCTAGCACTGTTAATTTGACTAACTATCGGCAGGGCCCGGAAAAGTACATAGAGATAGGTTAATAAAATCGTCGCTAAAGCTTGGATTTGTTCATTAAAAAGATAACGACCAGCAATGATAATTAAAGCAATAATAATTACCCCACCGATCTCATTGAGCGGAGCGATTACAGCATTATTAATCTGGGCATCTAAACCCGCTTTCTCCCGGGCTTCGATATCTTCCACGATAGATTCTAATTCGTATCTCTCATTGCCTACCGCTTTAATTAGGCGAATTCCCGTTAACAGTTCCAACAGTTTATTAGTTTGCTGTTTAGCCGTTACGGTGATAATCTCTCCAAACTTTTTCGATCTCTTGACAAAGTATTGATTAAGCAGACCTAAAAAGCCACCCAAAACACTTGAAAGAATAGTTAATTGCCAAGAAATTGATAATAAAATAGCTAAGTACATGAAAGCTGTAGCGATAATCTTAATCAGGTTTATGTAATTTCTAATTGATGCTACAGCCCGATTAATCTCCGACATGAAACGATTAAAAATATCTCCTATTTTACTTTTTACATAATAATCTATATCCACTTCTAGCAGCAGAATAACTGAATCAATTCGCATATCTTTTGCCATAATTAAAGACAAGTAAGTGCCTAGCAAATTACTGACAAAATTGGTAATGTGCTTGAGAATTAAAATCAATAATATCGCCGCAAACATCCAGAAAAAACGAGTCTCGACCGAGAAAACCTCGAAAACTGAGAGCAGCTTTTTGATAATTTGGGGGGCATTTTTTAAGATATCATTTTCGGGATTAATAAAAGAAATTAGTAAGGGGATAACTAAAATAGCTCCTACCCCATTAAATATGGTACTGACAAAGCCGATAACAATACTGGAAACCACTAATATCCAGTGTTTCAGCGTATATTTAAGGAGAATTTGCTTAGGATTCATCGCTATAAGTAATAAAGTAAATAGTCAACGGTCAATTATCCTACTCGCTACAATCTAATATTTCCCTTCCAGAGAAGTAATTATGCCAGAGAGAGTTGTCGCCATGGCGGTGGTACTATAGGAGGCGATACAGCGCTCTCTCGCTTTTAGTCCTCGTGCATTAGCCGAGTCGAGATGATTAAAAACTTCTCTAATTATGACAGCTAGTTGCCCTGGCGATCGAGGTTCGACTAAATAGCCAATATCAGCTAAAATTTCGGGAATATCTGCCACTTTAGTGGAAATAATCGGTTTAGCCATCGCCATACCATCGGTGAGTTTAATCGGAAATTGGGCGTTAGCCGTGGCTTCATCCCTCTGGGGAACGATAATAGCATGAGCAGCGGCCACAACTTCCGGCATTCGCTCGAGCGGTTGAGCAGGTAAATGAATTAACCAAGGTTGACCTTTTTCTAGCAAACTATCCAGATAGCCATCCCCGATTTGGCGACCACCGACCACCACCAATTTAAAATCAGGATCACCAATTTGATCTAAAGCGATTAAGACATCTTCTAAACCTTTGTGAGGTCTAGCAGTACCCGGGAACATTAAGACTTTATAGGCAGATAAACCGTATTTTTGACGACAAGCGACAGGATCGTAGAGATTGGGATCGAAAAGTTGCGTATCCTTGCCATTCGGTAAATAAATCCCCCCATAACGCTTTTGCAAAAATTGATTATTAACCGTCACCGCATCGGCGCGGTTAATTAAATTTTCCATCCAACGCAGATAGAGAGGGTGATTCGGGTCCCTAAGCGCACCATTTTTTTTGAGGATATCCCTAGCTAATTGTCGGGGATGAGGACGATAGGACCATCGATCGCCACCAAACCAACTCATTTCCCAATCGTCAATATCGAGAATTAGGGGACGTGGGAAAAAAAAACGTTTCAGTAAACCGATGCCGAAACTGGTGGGACGGGGTTTAACCGCATAGATAATCTCTCCGGAGAGGCGATCGAGTAAAGTTTTGATCTGGCCAAAAAACTGGGGATAATTATTGCCTTTGACCGATACCACCGGTAAATTCCCCGGTGGGGTTGGATAGATTTCCCGGCCAAAAATCGGGCCATAGACCGTCACCTGACAGTTTAGCTGTTGCAAGACTTGAGCAATCAAATAGACTCTTGTGCCACCACCACCGGATAAATCTGGTGCTAAAACAGAGATTTTTTTGTTCATGATCGCCGATCAATCCAGATTATCTAGCACGATAGGAGAATGTTAATCAATGTTAACGTTTTTGTCAATCTTAGGCGAACTTAACATTAATGCCACCGGAGATAGACTAGACAAAGAAAATTAACATATACATTGCCGAGACGACTAACTGAGTAAACATCACTGGTAAACCGTAGCGCAGAAAGGTATGAAAGGTAATTTTGCCCCCGTGTTGTTCAGCGATGCCGGCGGCGACAATATTAGAAGAAGCCCCCACTAAAGTACCATTACCCCCTAGGGTGGCCCCATACATCATCGCGTAGAAAAGCGGTAAAACTTCCGGGGGAAAAGAACCGGCATAATCGGGAGAAAGAACCTCTGTCCCGACTAAATTAACATTAACAAGGTACTGTTTCAGTAGTGGAACCATGGCCACCACTAGGGGAATATTCGGAACTACACTGGAAATAAAACCGACAAAAAACAGCAAGACTAGAGAACCTAAAAAGATATTTTTGCCTAAAATTATCGCCAGAAATCCCGATAAACTATTAACTACACCAGTTTTTTCTAAGCCGCCAATTAGGACAAAAATCGACATAAAAAATAATAGGGTACTCCAGTCCACATCCCGGAGAATATTATGCACCGTATCGATTTTCGATTGCTGGGCTAAAAGTAGGGCTAAAGTTGCCCCCATCAAAGCAACGGCCGCGGGAGCAAGGGGTACGGGAAAAGATTCACCGACGACGAATAAAAATAAGACTAAAAAGACGATAATTCCCCCCAGAGCTAAGACACGAGGATGATTAATTTTCGGATGGGGTAATTCTTCTAAATGCTCGAATTTTGTCCGCCAGATTTTCGGGAATAACCAAGGTAACATAACCAGAATGGTAATCACTGCCAAGGCACCACCTAAACTCAAACGCTGTAGGTATTCCATGAAGGTGATATTAATAGAATCACCGACGATATAAGTAGCGGGATCACCAACAATCGTTAATAACCCGGAACTGTTGGCCACGAAAACCATCAGGATTAAGAGCGGCACAAAATCCACACCGATATCTTGAGCTAAGGGGGGAATCAGCGGGGCTAATAACATCACCGTGGTAGCGTTGGGTAACACCGCACAGATTGGGGTAGTAATGGCGACAATTCCTATTAATAATAATTTGCCCTGTCCCTTGGCTAAAAGCACCATTTGTGCTGCTAAATAATCAAAAATTTTCGTTGGTTCAAAGGCTCTCACTAACACCATTACCCCAAAAAATAGGGCGAGAGTGGCATAACTGCGACTGATATAACCGATCGCCTCCTGGAGAGTCATGATATGGGTAAAAACTAAGATTAAAGCCCCCAGTAAAGCCGCTACGGTAATATGAAGCCACTCGAACATAATCACCACAATGACTGCAATAAAAGTCATTGCAGCAATCCACATTGGTAAAGATTCCAGCATTTTTGATCCTGTTTTTACTTTCGGTTTCTCGATACGACTAAAAGTTTGCCCGAACTATATAGCAAACTCACAAAAAATATGGTTATCTACGGAAAATCTTAAAATTGTTGCGATCGGTGAACCTGCATGAGAATCCCCATATACAATGTCTCCTGTAAGTTATGACTATCAAGTAGTATCAGCGACATAACTGAACCGATCAAGACATTGCTAGGAATGTAGTGATGTTTCAGTCTTCCCCCCCACGCCGACGAAGTTAGCTGACGGGCTAGGATAGAGAGATATCCTTTTCTAGGCTAAAAAATCTAGAAATACGCCCCAAATATGGTTCCTCCGCTCCGAATTTGTCTAGCTAATATCTAGCATAGAAACTTGGATTAGGCTGACTTACTCTATTTAGTCATCCACCATAGCATACTAACCTCAAAAAAAAACGATATAGCTCTATACTAGACCTATCCTGTCGGTTATCCCCCGGGTTGCTAGGATAGAACAATGATAAGCTAATAGCTAACGACTGACCGCCATAGCGGCCACATCAGAAATTTCTATGAATAGAAGACCTCGTTATACTCCTCCCCGATCGCGCGATCGTGATTATGACCGATCCTATGGCGATGACTCCCGCGCTTCGTCCCCCGGAGGCCTATTGGCAAAATTAAACTATGCCATGATCGCCCTGATTGGCGGTATTTTTGTACTAGGGGTGGGTCTCGGTCTGGTATTCAGTTCTACCGCTAATTTTAGCCCCGAAAACGTCGCTTCCCGGGAAGTAATCGATCGCAGCGCCCCCAATGCGGAATTATGCGTGCAATTTGGGGCCAGTGCCATTGTCACCGATTTGCGGGTTTATGTCACTCTTAACCCCTTTAATGTTTTTGTTACCCAACCAGTCATGCAACCCGGTTGCGTTTTGCGACGCAATAACTGGTCAATTTTAGAACAACAAAAATTAGTCGATGGACAGCAGGTACAAAGTTGTAAAAACCGGATGAATACCTTTGGTTATACCGGCCCCTTGGAAGGCAAACCGAAAATCGATTGTATCTTCCAAAATGAAGCTGGGGGTAATCTTTTTGTTAATCCCGCCGGCGCTGTTGGCCCCAGACCAGATACAGATAAATTCTAAACCGGAAAAGATCGTTCTCCTGACTTAAAAGAGGGTGTAGGGTGTGGGGTGTGGGGTGTAGGGAAAGAAACCTCTTTCATCTGTGGGGGTGAAAATTTTTTCATCGGGACTGACTCCTAATTAACTAAGTAGGTGGAGGAATTAAATATAAGATGAACGTAGGTTGGGTTGAAGCATGAAACCCAACACCCGCATAGTTTACGCTACCGCTAACCCATCCTACAAATAATTTTGCCTCCCTACTTACGACAATTTTTGATTTTTACGAGAGGTCTAATGAGTTAGCCATTGGCCCGTAGTCACCACAAAAATTCCGCCAGCTTTTTTTAAAATAGGCTGAACTTTATCGATCAGACGACCAAGTTGTTCGTCACTATTACAAACCGTCATAATGTAGTTACCACTGTAATCACAATCCAAGTCATCACAGGATAAACCTCGATCACCTTTTCCCGAAGTACTGCCAAAGACGGTATAACCGGAAACTCCGACAACATCAAGAACGCTTAAGGTCTCTTCCAGAAGAGCATGACTAACAATTATGTCCACTTTTTTGACAGTTTGTAGGGAAGGATGCGGGGATTCAAACATGGTAGTTAAGTAAAAAAGGTACAAGTGCAAGAGAACAATTTTGACCGGAATTATTTAAAAACCGCCGGGCCTTTTAGACTCCACAGCCAATGATTTTAATCATCTCTAGGTACAGAGGAATACCGATGATGATATTGAAAGGAAAAGTTAAAGCCAAGGCCATAGAAACGTATAAACTAGGATTCGCTTCGGGAACAGTCATTCTCATGGCCGCAGGAACAGCAATATAAGAGGCACTGGCACACAAAACAGCGAATAATAAAGCATTGCCCTGTTCAAATCCGAGAACCTTAGCGATGAGAATCCCCACCATAGCATTGATGACGGGAATGAATACCGCAAAACCGATGAGAAAAGCACCAGTTTTGCCTAATTCGCGAATTCTTTTCGCCGCCACTAATCCCATATCAAGGAGAAAGAAAGTTAAAGCACCATAAAAAATCTCTTGAGTGAAAGGTTCTAATTTTTCCCAGCCTTTTTCCCCCGTCAGCATACCAACCACAACACTACCGACTAAGAGAAATACCGAACCATTTAAAAAGGCTTCATGTAGAACCTTTGACCAAGAAAACGCTTCTTCTTCGCCATTTTTCTCTTTAAAGACTCGCACCAGGATTAAACCCACTACAATCGCCGGCGATTCCATTAAAGCTAAGGCCGCTACCATGTGACCGCCATAGGAAATATGAAGTTTTTCTAAAAAAGAACTGGCGGTGATGAAAGTAACGGCACTAATGGAACCATAGGCTGCGGCGATCGCTGCTGCATTGGCACTATCGAGTTTAATTTTCAGGATAAAGAAAGTGTAAATGGGAACGATGCAAGCCATAACCACAGAGGCAATCAAAGTTAAAGCGATTTGGTTATTGATGCCACTTTCCGCTAGTTCATAACCTCCCTTGAAACCAATCGCCATCAAAAGGTAGAGAGAAAAGAGTTTAGGCAGTGGTTGGGGAATCTCTAGGTCGGATTTAAAAAATACTGCCAGCATTCCCAAGAAAAAGAACAAAACCGGCGGATTGAGAATATTGAACAGGATTAAGCTGCCATCCATAGGTTTGCGTACATTGATTTATTTCAATCTATACTATTCGATTTTGCCAATACTGGGAAAATGTTAAGAACCGGATTAAAACGCTTAACGATGGCCGCCCAAAAAAATTAAGATGGGTGATGTTTCAGTGATCGGTGATCAGTTATCTTGAAACCGTCAGCTTTTCTCCCCTCTCCCCCTCTACAATAATTACTCGCAGCCAGGAATCACTTGGGCTAATATCATACTTTGTGCTTTTTGTCAAAAAAACTTTTTTTTTGCAATAAAACTACACAAAAAAAAGATCATCGTTGTGGGTGAAATTGACTGATTTAACCGTCTTAATTGGGATTACCTTCTAGGTGTGGCAAAGGTTTCAACCATTGCTGCCCAAAAAAGCACAGAATAACCCATTATGAAATTCAGTAAAATCGCTGTAACTATGATAACATCGTTGTTAAATAAAAATCTTTCTCAATTAATTCTTAAGAATTTATAAATATTGCGGAA
>NZ_SFBZ01000083.1:0-11095 GCF_007095495.1 Microcystis sp. M_QC_C_20170808_M9Col
CCCATGACCATTGCTGTCGGACGCGCCCCAGAAAGAGGGCTGTTTGATGCTCTCGATGACTGGCTCAAAAGAGACCGTTTCGTCTTCATCGGTTGGTCTGGTTTACTACTCTTCCCCTGCGCCTTCATGGCCCTAGGTGGATGGTTAACCGGCACCACCTTCGTCACCTCCTGGTACACCCACGGGTTAGCCAGTTCCTACTTAGAAGGCGGCAACTTCCTGACTGTAGCCGTCTCCACCCCCGCCGATGCCTTCGGCCACTCCATCCTCTTTCTCTGGGGACCGGAAGCCCAAGGTAACTTCACCCGTTGGTGTCAAATCGGCGGTTTATGGCCCTTTGTCGCTCTCCACGGTGCTTTCGGCCTGATTGGCTTCATGCTACGTCAGTTTGAAATCGCCCGTTTAGTCGGCATTCGTCCCTACAACGCCCTCGCCTTCTCTGGCCCGATTGCGGTGTTCGTCAGTGTCTTCCTGATGTACCCCCTCGGTCAGTCTAGCTGGTTCTTTGCCCCTAGCTTCGGCGTGGCTGGTATCTTCCGTTTCATTCTCTTCTTCCAAGGTTTCCACAACTGGACCCTGAACCCCTTCCACATGATGGGTGTAGCTGGTATCCTCGGTGGTGCGCTTCTCTGTGCTATTCACGGAGCGACGGTAGAAAATACCCTGTTTGAAGACGGTGAAGGTTCCAACACTTTCCGAGCTTTTGAACCCACCCAAGCGGAAGAAACCTACTCCATGGTGACGGCGAACCGTTTCTGGTCGCAAATCTTCGGCATCGCTTTCTCCAACAAACGTTGGTTACACTTCTTCATGCTCTTTGTCCCCGTGACTGGTTTATGGATGAGTGCTGTGGGTGTGGTTGGATTAGCGCTTAACCTCCGGGCCTATGACTTCGTTTCTCAGGAATTGAGAGCGGCGGAAGACCCCTTCCCTGAGGAGGTTCTCCCGCGTGGTAACGCTCTCTAATATCCCTACCGCTACCGGTCGTGACCAAAGTTCCACCGGCTTCGCTTGGTGGTCTGGTAACGCTCGTCTTATCAACCTCTCCGGTAAACTGCTCGGCGCTCACGTCGCTCACGCTGGTTTAATCGTTTTCTGGGCCGGGGCAATGACCCTGTTTGAAACCGCCCACTTTATCCCCGAAAAACCGATGTACGAACAGGGTTTAATCCTGCTTCCCCACTTAGCTACCCTCGGTTTTGGGGTCGGCCCTGGTGGTGAAGTAGTCGATACCTTCCCCTACTTCGTCGCTGGTGTTCTGCACTTAATTTCTTCGGCTGTACTCGGTTTTGGTGGTATCTACCACGCTATCCGCGGACCGGAAACCCTAGAGGAATACTCTAATTTCTTCGGTTACGACTGGAAAGACAAAAACCAAATGACCAACATCATCGGTTATCACCTGATTCTCTTGGGTTGTGGTGCGCTGTTGTTGGTATTTAAAGCCATGTTCTTTGGCGGTGTCTATGATACCTGGGCCCCCGGTGGCGGTGATGTCCGCATCATCACCAATCCTACCCTCAACCCCGCAGTTATCTTTGGTTATCTGACCAAAGCTCCTTTCGGTGGCGAAGGCTGGATTATCAGCGTCAACAACATGGAAGATATCATCGGCGGTCACATCTGGATTGGCTTAATCTGTATCGGTGGCGGTATCTGGCACATTCTCACCAAACCTTTTGCCTGGGCGCGTCGCGCTTTCATCTGGTCTGGAGAAGCCTATCTGTCCTACAGCTTGGGCGCTCTTTCCATGATGGGCTTTATCGCCGCCGTTTACGTTTGGTTTAACAACACCGCCTATCCCAGTGAATTCTACGGTCCGACCGGCATGGAAGCTTCCCAAGCTCAAGCTTTCACCTTCTTGGTGCGTGACCAACGCTTAGGTGCTAACGTCGCTTCTGCCCAAGGCCCCACCGGTCTAGGTAAGTACCTGATGCGCTCTCCCACTGGCGAAATCATCTTCGGTGGTGAAACCATGCGTTTCTGGGATTTCCGCGGTCCCTGGTTAGAACCCCTCCGCGGTCCTAACGGTTTAGACCTCGACAAAATCAGAAATGACGTACAACCCTGGCAAGTACGCCGCGCGGCTGAATACATGACCCACGCTCCTTTAGGTTCCTTGAACTCTGTGGGTGGGGTTATCACTGACGTTAACTCGTTTAACTATGTGTCTCCTCGCGCTTGGTTAGCTACCTCTCACTTCACCCTCGCCTTCTTCTTCCTGATTGGACACCTCTGGCACGCTGGACGCGCTCGCGCCGCCGCCGCCGGTTTCGAGAAAGGAATTGACCGCGAGACTGAACCCGCATTGGCAATGCCCGACCTCGACTAATTTCGGTTAGTTCGATGGCAGCGGCTCCCGTCTAGTTGACGGGAGCCTTTTTGTTGTTAATATCAGACGCGGCTAAAATACTCTCTAAAGCCGATAATAATCGTTGATTTTCTGCTGGTAAACGGACAGCGACCCGAAAATAATTGCTGCCCAATTCGGGGAAACTGAGACAATCGCGGATGAAAATTCGATGATATTTTAATAAAGCTTCCTGTAGGGGTAAACAGGAAGATTGAGATTGTACTAAGAGGAAGTTAGCGGCACTGGTTTGGGGCTGTAATTGCGGAAAATTAGCTAATCCTTGCCATAAATCCTGGCGGGCCGCCGTTAACCAATCCCAAGTTTGTTGTTGAAAATCCCTATCTTCAATTGCCGCAATAGCGGCAACCACAGCTAAATTATTCACCGACCAAGGATCGCGCCATCTTTGCCATTGTAACAGGCGATCGGGATGGGCGAGGACGTATCCTAGACGTAAACCGGGGAGACTGTAAAATTTAGTTAGGGAACGCACAATCACGAGATTGGGATATTCCGGCAACAGAGATATTAAACTCTCCTGTTGTTGCGGGGGTAAAAAATCCATAAAAGCTTCATCCACTACCACCAAACCAAATTGCGATAGATAGGGACGAATGGCCGCCACCGTCCAGAGTTTCCCCGTGGGATTGTGGGGATTATTGAGTAATAAGCCTTGTTTTTCGGGATTAACCGGCTTTAAAGTGGTTAAATCTAGGGAATGTTGGCAGATGTTTCCACCAAAACTTTTTAAAGCCCGTTCGTAATCGTTAAAAGCGGGTGTTAGTACATAAACACTATCAAATGCTGCTAATTCCCGGCCGGCCCAGGTTAATAACTCAGCCGCACCATTGCCGGGGAGAATCCAATCTGGTCCGATATTGTGCCATTGGCCGAGGGCAGAACGCAACTGCCAATACTCGGGGTCAGGATAACGAGTCAGACTGGTTAAATGGCTTTTAATAGCGGTTAGGGCGCTTTCTGGCGGACCGAGGGGATTGATACTGGCAGAAAAATCGAGAATAGAGGAAACCGGACAGCCGGCAATGGCGGCCGCCCAGTCAAGATTACCACCATGTTTAGGTCTAGGCAAAAGACTTACAGCGATCCAAGCTCAACAGTAATTATTCCTTATCTGGGGCCACTCTGTCTTTAAACAGTTTACCCGCCGAGAAAGCCGGGACGCGAGTGGCCGGAATCTCCATCTTATCGCCGGTTTTTGGGTTGCGTCCTTCCCTGGCCTGACGTTCCCGGGCCTCGAAGGAACCGAATCCTACTAGGGTTACTTTGTCCCCCTCAGAAACCGCTTCGATAATGGTTTCGATGGCGGCAGTGAGAACAGCATCTGCTTGTTTTTTGGTGACAGAGGCTTTGAGAGCGATTTGATCGATTAATTCACCTTTATTCATGCGCTAACTCCTTTTTTTGCGGTTTTTCTGAGTTTAGGGTGGTTGTCAGTAGTTTATTATGGTTCCCCTCTTGAGGACTCGCCAGGATCGAGATCAATAAATAATGCCTCAAATCCCCATTGGCTATATATTCCACTGCATTATTCTAAGCGGGAATTGTCTCGATCGGAATCGCTGAAACCTTTAATTTATCTAGATTTCCTCCTGATTCCCCGCCACGGGGGGCACAAAAGGGAATAAGCGAGAGATTAACAGCGATATAAGCTAATAAAAAGAGATTAGCTGGCTAAATTGCCGATAAATATTCTCTAAAAGCGATAGACATCCTAACTTCCCAAAAATCGTTCATCGGTTCTCTCAAAGATTTTTGACTAATTTTGCCCCTAGAAACGTTAAAAAAGTTTACCAAAGCAATTTCTGCCCAAAAATTAAGTTCGGGCCCAGGAGATATTGGCTAGAATTGGAACTTATGATCGTTAAAAATATTCAAAAAAGCAGGATTTAACTGGAAAGTTTGCTATCATTATCTATTCAGCGACAAACTCGCATGGTGATTTACTGCTATCCCCTAGCCGATCTAGGTCAAAGCTTAAGACGTTCTTTTATTGTGACTTTTTTGGCAGTAATCGCCATTCTTGGCGGTCTGATTCCCGAATTTTCTTGGACGACGGAGGTGGTTAGTTTTCAGTCTTCCGCTTATACTCAAGATTTTACGGCCGACCAAATTAAACGTTATGCCAAAGCAGTTTTGTTGATCGAAACCCAAAGAAAACAAGCTTATCAGGAAATTTCGCGAATTTTAGGCAAAAGTCCCCCGGCAATTACCTGTAACCAACGGGAAAGCTTTAATAATCTTCCAGCTGATGCCCAAAGAATTGCCGTAGATTATTGTAATAACTCAAAAAAGATTGTCCAAGATAGTGGCCTCACTGCGGCTGAATTTAACGCCATTACTAACCGGATTCGTACCGATGATAACTTGAGACGACGGGTGCAAAATGAGATGATTCGTCGGCAGCGGGAGAATAAATAGAAAAAGTTCCTCAGTTTTTCGGGTCAAGTTGGAGTCGGGGCTACAATTAAGAGTGTTTTTTCCCATTGACCACTACCATGTTAACTTTTACCGAGCGCTTACCACCCCGTCATACCGCTAGTCCACCTCCCCCAGAAACGGTACTTTTTAGCCTTCTACTCACGGCCGAAGAACGCACCCGCAGCCGTTATCGTCTCGATAGTCCCGAAGGTTTTTCCCTCTGTTTTCGTTTACCCCGCGGCACCATTCTACAGGACCGCGATTTCCTGCGGGGAGAAAACGGCGAAATTATTCAAATTATTGCTAAACCGGAACCAGTTATCACTATTACAGCCCCTTCAGCCGATTTACTCCTCAAAGCTGCCTATCACCTCGGTAATCGTCATGTAGCCCTAGAAATTAACCCCGATTACCTCCGTCTGGCCCCCGATTCTGTCCTACAAGCAATGTTAGAAGGTTTGGGATTAACTGTAACTGAAGAAATCGCCCCCTTTAACCCCGAAATCGGTGCTTATCAGCATTATCATGACCTGGAAGAGGCAAAAAAGGGATAGTTTAAAAAAGACCTCTTGCAGAAATCAAAAATCGTTGTTAGGGTTAGGAGTCAGTAGCCAGTAGTCAGTAGTCAGGAGAATTAAAAATGAGCATTAATCAATTAAATGGTCTATTTACAGATTTTAGGCAATTTAATCCTTATTTTTGCCGTTTTTGAACCATGAAAAATTAATTATGCAAGAGGTTTAAAGAACGGAATCCGGTATCGGTCGCAGTTCCTAGAAAAGCCCTAGGGGTAGCTTGAGTATTTATACTTATTGTAAAATAGGTATGCTTTTCCTAACATAAAGTTGACTGGTAATCGTGCCGAACTAATTAGCGAAAATTTGGGTCTAAAGCCCTTGGAATGATGTTTTTATTGTATTCAGGAAGTTGAAAAAATGAAGACCAAATCGATCATAAGCTTACTATCTCTTAGCATTATAGGAATGTCAATCTATGCGGGTCAAGCTAATAGTAGTGATTATCGAGCCTTGACCCCGGAAGAAAAATCGCGGTTGACTGATGCTTTGCTAAAACAGGGTTGTAGGAATCCTAAAGCGATGAAATTTGATGTTGAGACTAACCTATTTGAAGCAGAAGATGCTGTGTGTGAGGGAGGAAGAAAATATGATATTTACCTTGATAGAAACTTTAGGATTGTTTCAATGAAACCAGACTAAAAGAGCAAATCCCTGAGAACCTTTTACTGGTCGCTGCGAAGATTACCGATCAGGTATAACAAAGCCATTCTGACAGCCACACCACTGGTAACTTGTTGGGAAATCAGACTAAAATCGGGATCGTCCATTAAATCGGAACTAATTTCCACCCCCCGATTCACAGGACCCGGATGAAGTACCTTCACCCCCGGTTGACAGGATTGCAAACGAGGACGAGTAATGCCAAAACTTTGATGATATTCCCGTAAACTGGGCAAAAGATTGGCAGTCATGCGTTCTTTTTGCAGTCGCAGGGTCATCACAAAATCGGCCTTTTCTAAAGCTGGTTCTAAATCCCAGTGGAGAAATAGGCGATCGCACAATTCCCCAAAATATTTCGGCAGTAGGGTGGGGGGTGCGGACAAATGTACTTCCGCCCCAGCCGTGGTTAAACTCCAGATATTGGAACGCGCCACACGAGAATGGAGTATATCCCCGACAATAGCGATTTTTTTGCCCTCTAACAATTCTAAACGGGGATTTTCCTCATCTAACAGACAACAGATCGTAAACAGGTCTAAAAGTCCCTGGGAGGGGTGTTCGTGTTGACCGTCCCCAGCATTAAGAATACTGACCCCCGACTGCAAACGATCCATTTCCCCCGCGATCAAATCGGGAACCCCCGACTGTTGATGTCGGATGACAAAGATATCCGTACCCATGGCCACATAGGTTAAAGCGGTATCGAGAATCGTTTCCCCCTTAGTCAAACTGGAACTACCCGGGGCAAAATTAAGAACATCGGCCGAGAGACGTTTCGCCGCTAGTTCAAAACTACTACGGGTGCGGGTGGAAGGTTCAAAAAAAAGATTTGTCACCACTTGTCCCTGTAGGGCCGGCACTTTCTTGGTACGTCGGGAAAGAACTTCACGAAAACTAGAGGCCGTTTGTAGCAGGGTTTGGTATTCTTCCGGTTGCCAGTCTTGCAATCCCAAAATGTGGTGTCGGATCCAAGTGAAAGCCATAGGCGTTAAGGAGGCGGTAAAAACGGCAAATTTCGTCTATGCTATTGTAGGATTTCTTTGCATCAGGTTAATAAATAGGGTTTATGAGAATTAATTTTTCCTTGTGTCAGATCACTCTTGCGATCGCTTTATTTCTCAATCCCTTGCCGGCGATCGTTGCCCAGACTGCCACCTCTGGGGAAATGGTATCACCGACCACGGGCATTAATTACACTCGCCTGAAAAATTTCCTCGCTCAACAAAATTGGCGGCAAGCTAACGATGAAACCCGTAATTTAATGCTGAAAGCAACCGGACGGGAATTACAGGGCTGGTTTACCATGGAAGACCTGCAAAAATTGGCCTGTTGGGATCTGCAAAAGATGGATCAACTCTGGAAAGAAGCTTCCGGGGGTCGTTTTAGTTTCAGTACCCAATTTCGCATTTTTATCGAGACGGGTAATCGACCGGGGCGCTTAGTAGCGATCGAAAATTTTCAAACTTTTGGCGATCGCATCGGTTGGCGTAAAGATGGTGATTGGATTATTTTTAAAGAAAATCTTAACTATACCCTCAATGCACCCGTCGGTCATCTGCCGGCGCCCCGGGACGAATATCAGATCGCCGGTGGTCGCCTAGAATACACCACCCTCGCCCAAAGATTAGTTACCTGTAATATTGTTAGCTTAGGGCAAAGCAAACAATAGACCTCTTGTAAAAATCAAAAATTGTTGTTAGGGTTAGGAGTCAGTAGTCAGTAGTCAGTAGTCAGGAGAATTAAGAATGAACAATAATCAATTAAATAGTCTATTTACGGATTTTAGGCAATTTAATCCTTATTTTTGCCGTTTTTGAACCCTCAAAAATTAATTATGCCAGAGGTTTAATAATCACGGCGATAAATTCTGTAGAGTAAAATTTAAGGAAAAGCTTCTCTCCTCATCTTCCCTTTTCTTTCGACTTACTAGCACTTTTTCGGCCAAAAACCCCTAAATTTAACAATGATTAAACGATCCGTTAACGTATCGAGAGCGATCGGTTCGTCGATCGCCGTTTCCCTAATTATCACCGGTTGCGCCCCCCAAACCCCCCAAGCCACCGGACCGGCGGCTGTTCCCGTCAAACTGCAAACCCTCGGCACCGACAAATTAGTGCAAAGTAGCGAATTTGTGGGTACTTTGATCGCCCAAGAGCGTGTTAGCGTCTCCCCTCAGATTACCGGTCGGATTCGGACTATTTTCGTTAAATCTGGCGATCAGGTAACTCAGGGACAAAAAATCGCCGAATTGGATCCCGAACAACAACAGCAACAGGTAAACGCTGGCATCGGCCAGGTAAATTCGGCCAAAGCGAACCTCAATGCGTCTGAGGCGGATTTAAGGCAAAGACAAGCACAAGCGAGGGCAAATAAAGCCCAAATTGGCCAGAATCGGGCAAATGTGGCCAATGCGGAAGCTAATGTTAAAAGTCAGATCGCCACCTTGAGCGCCGCCGAAGCTGATTTACAGAGAGCGAGAGCTAATTTAGATTTAGCGGAAAAAAACCTAAAAAGAGCCGAATTTCTGGTCAAACAAGGCGCACAGCCCCAACAGGACTTAGATGATCGCCGCCGCGACATTCAGGCCGCCAGGGCGGAAGTAGAGGCCCGGTCTAAAAATCGTGATGCGGCCCGTCAACAGGTGACGGCGGCTAGAGCTACCCTACAGGCAAACAAAGAAGCATTAAATATCGCCATTCAAAACGAATTAGCGTCACGGCAACAGGTGGCGGCGGCAGCGGCAACAGTGAACAGTCGTCAAGCGGCGGTAGCCAGCACTGAGGGGCAATTAGGGGCGACGCGTCAGAATTTAGTTTTTAACACCATTACCGCCCCGATTGATGGTTTTGTCGGCGATTTTAATCAAAGAAAAGTCGGCGATATTATCTCCCTGGGTGAAGAATTAACCTCGTTGACTAACAATAAAACTTTGGAACTAAATGTGCAGATTCCCGTGGAATTACAACCGCGTCTGCGCGTCGGGTTGCCCGTGGAAATTATTAATCCCGATGGCAGCCCGGGCGTTCGCGGTCAAGTAACTTTTATTTCCCCCACCGTTTCCCAAGCTACCCAATCGGTTTTAGTGAAATTTGCCTTTACTAATGATGGCAGTCTTCGCAATAACCAATATGTGCGGACGCGGTTAATTTGGGATCAAAAACCGGGGGTATTAGTTCCCACCACGGCAGTGACTAGCATCGGAGCGCAAAATTTTGTTTTTGTGGCCGAAAAAGAAAAGGCTAAAGAAGGTCTAGAAAATGCCAAGGAGCGTTTAGTGGTCAGACAAAAACCAATTCAAGTCGGCACGATTCAAGGGCAAGCTTATCAGGTTATTTCTGGAGTAAATGCCGGGGAAAGAATTGCTATTAATAATATTCTTTCTCTCCGAGATGGTACAGCTATAACTGTTAGTCAGCAGTAATTTTTATGAGTAATTCGATTACCGTTCGTCCCCTGTCAGCGCAACTAATTACCGCCGAGAGTTTCCGTCCCTACGGTCAATTAATAACCTCTAGTCATGACGGGAAACTGTTTGATGAAAGCGATGCACAACTGCATTTAAAAAATGGTGTGCCACGCTTTTATATTATGCGTTTACAGACTCGCGGACGTAAATTTAAGCGAATTACTCGTCATAATCAATGTACCCAATGTCTTGGTTCTTTGGGGGGACAAGAGTGGTTTTTAGGAGTGGCCCCCCCTAGTCCTTATCCTCAACCGGATTTAGAAAAATTAAAGGTTTTTCGCATCCCTGGCGACTGTTTTATTAAATTAGAGGTGGGAACTTGGCACGCTGGCCCACTTTTTGATCAACCGGCGATCAATTTTTATAATCTCGAATTGAGCGATACTAATATTGTCGATCATTTTACCTATAATTTTGCCCAAGAGCAGTCAATAGAATTCGAGATTGTTGATTAAAAAAAATAATTTTTTTACTTAACTTTTCGCAATCCTTTAGAAAGATAGGCAACGAAAAAAGCTAAGACTCCTGTCATTCCTACCTCAAAATAATTGACCATGAGAATAGCGGTAAAAAAAAGGAGCAAGATAATTAATATAGTCCGCTTTTGTTCAGATAATTTCATCTCTAATTGCCTCTAATTCGGTTTTAATACTTAATGGTTGATAACCTAAAGAAAAAGCAAGAGAACTATCAAGAGAAACATCCTGCGGACGCGGCGCAATCATGGGAACATCCCACTGTAAACAGGGTTTTATTTGTTCTCTGGGAATGTTAAAAACTGCCGCCATTAGTAAACCAAATTGATAACGAGAAACTCTTTCTTTACCCCCCAGATGAATAATCCCTTGCACTTTTTCTAGGGCTAAAAGTAAACCATTCACCGCACTATTAACCCCAACAGCCGTACGATATTCATCAGTAAATAGAGATAGTTCTTTTCCCTCTTGGAGGGTTTTTAAAAAGGGTTGCAGAAAACTATTAGCGGTGGGAGAAGGGGAACCAAACATCAAAGGCATTCGACAAATGGCCGCCCGAGGATATATTGCTAAAATACCCTTTTCTGCCGCTACTTTTTGCTCACCATAGACACTGACAGGAGAAACGGGATCATGTTCGGAATAGGGGGCATTTTTACCATCAAAAACTAAATCGGTAGAGGTAAAAACTAGCGGTATTTGATATTGACTACACAAACGGGCAATTTCTAGAGAAGCTGTCAGATTAATTGCCTCGGATGCTTGGGGAAATTCTTGACAGAGATTCGGTTTTGATTGGGCAGCCGCATGAATTACCGCGTCGGGTTTAATCTGTTGAAAAAGTTCTCTAACTGCGGCTAAGTCTGTTAAGTTAACTTTAATTAAATTCAGGTCATTACTATTGACATTGTGATTAAAATATGTACCAAAACTTGCCCAAGATGAGCGCGTTTTTTGGTAAATATGCCAACCTAAAAACCCACTAACTCCAGTGATTAACAGCGTTTTCATAGTTTAGAGATTAAATCCTTTTTCGTAGGCTAAAAACTGCACTTGTGGTTCCAACGGTTCACTAACTAAACCAATTCCTGCAAATCCCCATCGCTGCATCAGTCCCTTTAAT
>NZ_SFBZ01000084.1:0-7229 GCF_007095495.1 Microcystis sp. M_QC_C_20170808_M9Col
GCCCAAAGTGCGCCGCAATAGCGACTCTTGTTCGGGTGTGGGGTAAAATCGAAACGAGTAGGCTTTTTCCATACCTCACATTTTAGCATATATTTCGTAAATGTGCTAATATTTAACAGCAAAGCCGTCGTAGAACGACGGGGTTTCAGACCCAAATTTTCGATGACTTTTGGCAGCAGCCTCGGTTTAGTTCTGTTAGTCTTTTGTCTGTTGATTCTCTGGCAGATTCGACAGATTCTCTTATTATTATTGATGGCGATTCTTCTGGCTCAGATTTTAAATTTGGCTGTGACTTGGTGGCAGCGTCATCACCTCAAGCGTTCCTACGCCCTAATTATCACTCTTTTTGGCTTCTTTATTGGTATTATCGGTATGTTTGTGGGGATTATACCCGCTTTAGTCCAACAATTTCGCCAATTATTTAGTTTATTACCCCAAGCTATAGAAAGACTCTGGGGACAAGTCCATAGTCTTGAGGATTATCTCGATCCTAGTCTGGCCAGTGTCTTACCGGACTTTAAAACACTGCTCGCTCAATTACAACCCCTGATTAACCAAATTGCTGGGCGGGGTTTAAGCATTTTTTACGGTACTTTCGGCATTATCCTCAGCTTACTGCTAATTGTTGCCCTGGGCTTGATGATTCTCGCCGATCCTGCCGCTTACTACCGTTGTTTTCTGCGTTTATTTCCTGCTTTCTACCGTTCTAGGGTACGATCGATCCTAGAACAGTGCGATCGAGATTTAAAAGCTTGGCTGAAAGGGATTTTCTGTCATATGTTGATTATGACCTTGGGCAGTTGCCTGGGTCTATCCCTGATCGGCATTCCCCTCGCTTTTTCCCAATCTATTCTCGCGGGATTTCTCACCTTTATCCCCAACCTCGGGCCAGTTTTAAGCACGATTTTACCCTTTTCTATCGCCCTTCTGGAAGCTCCCTGGCAACCCTGGGCGGTTTTACTACTCTACAGCAGTATTTATCTGTTAATTCAATATTTCGACCGTCATTCACCGCTGCCGATTTTAACAGTGCGGTCGCTCAGGCTCTTACCCGCTTTTACCCTGTTGGCCCAGTTGTTTTTCGCCTCGATTTTTGGCTTTTTAGGGCTATTTCTGGCGGTTCCCCTGGCGCTTATCGGTCGTATTTGGCTAAAGGAAGCTCTGATCGAGGATATTCTCGATCATTGGCCAATTGGGGATAAAAAATCCTAAACTGGGGATCTAGGATTCGAACCTAGGAAATGGCGGGACCAAAACCCGCTGCCTTACCGCTTGGCTAATCCCCATTGGACAGACCTTTTTAATATTAGCATTTATCTCCCCGGTTTTGTCAAGAAGTTTATAAAAATTTTTTACTTAGGGGTTTGCGGCAAAAAGTTTTTCGTGGGGGCAGGGTGTGGGGTGTGGGGTGTGGGGTGTGGGGTGTGGGGTTTGGGGTTTGGGGTTTGGGGTTTGGGGTGTGGGGTTTGGGGTGTGGGGTAGGGTTGATTCATGAATCAACCCTACTATGAATCAACCCTAGGGTTTGGGGTATAAGGAGAAAAATCTATGGATAATAGCCCACAAAACTGGTACATTGTCCGGGAAAATACGGGAATTTGTCAGATTATAGCCCTAGAAAACGGAAAAACCCCAGTCAATGGTCAATACTGGGGTCCTTTTGCCGAGCGGGGAGAAGCGATCGCCCGTCGGGTGGGTTTAATTCGAGCGGGCAAATGTCAACCTATTGTTTAGCGGTATTGGTGGGCGTTTTTTTGCCTTCAGTGATTTCTTTTTCCAAGATTTCAAAAGCCTTCTTGAATTGAGGATCCTGGAAGGTTCCCACCCGCTCCCGTTCCTGTTGAAGATTTTTGCGCTCTTCCTCGCTCAGTTCCGACTCCACATCAGGATGAATACCATCTTTATTGATGTCGCGTCCTTTGGGGGTAAGATACTTGGCAATCGTCACCGCTAATCCCGAACCGTCACTGAGATTGCGTACCGATTGCACTAATCCCTTACCAAAGGTTTTCGTACCGACAATAACCGCCCGATCATGATCCTGTAAAGCTCCGGAGAGAATTTCACTGGCACTGGCGGAACCACCATCGACGAGGACAACCAGCGGTTTATTAGTCAAAGCTTGATTATTGGCCCGTTGACGTTCCGTCACCCCTTTGCGATCGACCGTAGAGACAATTAAACCATCAGGTATCCACATCCGAGCGATTTCGATGCTGGCGTAGAGTAAACCGCCGGGGTTAGAACGCAGATCGAGAATATAACCTTTCACCTCTTCGGTTTCCAATTCGCGAATCGCTTGACTCATATCGCCACTAGCTTGGGCGCTAAATTGATTAAGACGGATATAACCGATTTTACCGATCGGGGTGTTTTCCGTGTGGGCGCGCACCGGGTGAATTTCAATTTTGGCCCGGGTAAGAGTCAATTCTTTCTTCTCCTCACCCCGTTGAATCGTGATCTTAACGCTTGTCCCCACTTTGCCGCGGATCATGCTCACCGCTTGATCGAGTTCCATACCTTCGGTAGATTTACCATCGATAGCGATAATCACATCTTTGGGCAGCACACCAGCTTTAGAAGCGGGAGTATCTTCAATGGGTGAAACCACGACTAACTGCTTAGTTTTCTCATCTTTGGTCAGTTGAATCCCTACCCCGGTCAATTCTCCCGATGTATCGATCTTCATATTGTTAAACTCTTTGGGATCCATAAAACGGGTATAGGGATCATTGAGAGTTTTCAACATCTCGCGGATAGCGGTGTATGCTTCCTCTTGATTTTTGTAGGAACGATTTAAATACTGATTGCGGATGGCGTTCCAGTCCGATTGATTAAAAGTGCCATCTAAATAAGTGCGGTTGATGATCTGCCAAACCTCATCAACGGTTTCCTTGGGACTTTCCTGAAAAAAAGCTTGACTTTGGGAGAGACGGAATCCCGCCCCCGTGACGGCGACGGTAGACAGGACCACTGCTGTAGCACCGAGAACAAGTCCGCGTTTGTTGATAACCATAGGTAATTTTCGGATAAATTAGGCTGTTCTTGCCAGAACGCTCTTTCTGGCTGACCGTCGAAATATCTTGGCAAAAAGGAGCGTTTAGGTTTCCTGGAGACAGACAAAAGAACGCCTGTAGACTACTACTGTTATAACATTTATTATCTCTTTCTTTGTCAAACTGGTTATTTGAGTAGCGATCGAGTTGCCAGCAGCCCACCTTGCGACCTAAGATAACAGCAAAACTGCCCGAGATTTTCCCTATGAGCGATCAAATCCTTTCTTCCCTCTCCCTAGAACAAAAACGACAAAACCTGCGCCACCAAAGGCGATCGAAGGTGTGGCAAGCCTTGGGTCGCTTTCTGGTGGTTAGTGGTTTAGCGACGGGATTAGCTTGGGGGATGACTTCGCCCTATTGGACAATTACCAAGGCCGGACAGGTGGAAATCGCAGGCACGGAATTAATGTCGCCCGAGTCGATTCGCGCTTGGCTAAAATTAAGCTATCCTCTGTCTCTCTGGGAATTACCTACCCATCAATTGCGAGAAAAATTAGCGGCTATTCCCGCTATTGCCGACGTTAAGATCGAGCGGCAATTATTACCCCCGAAAGTGATTGTTTCTATTCAAGAAAGAAAACCTGTTGCCCTTTGGCGTTCTCATCAACAGCAAGGTTTTTTAGATGCCACCGGAACGATAATTTCTCAAAACTATTATGGTCGAACTCTGCCCAAAACCCAATTACCTAGCTTAGAAGTGCTTGGTTACGACCGACAATATCAACAACAGTGGCAAAAAATTTATCCCTTAGTTGATAACTTATCGATTCAAGTTACCGCCATCGATTGGCGCAATCCTAGTAATCTTGTACTAAAAACTGAACTGGGACAGGTCTATTTAGGTTTTTATAAAGATAGATTGCCCGAAAAATTAACCGCTCTCGTACAATCGCGGCAATTGTCATCCAAGATACCTCTAGCGAGAATTATCTACATTGACCTGAGCAATCCCGATGCTCCCACTGTACAATTAAAACCGCAGCCAGCCCCTATCGTTGCCAAAGTAACGGCAACTGGTAGGGATTAACTGGAATTGATCAGCAAATAACCGCAATTATTCCCTTTATGTATTGCCAAAAACCCCAAATTATGATTTTCTGAACCAGAAACTGATAATGTAGATACTGGAACCGACATAATATTAGTGATAGTGTTAACATTGCATCTCTAATTCATCAAATCAATAACAGAATCTTGTACTAAGAGTGTTCCAATTCCAATGACATCGATTAATGAAATTGTTTCCACCTATCCCAATCTGAACAGTAACGATTATGCCAGTTCAGCTATGAGCGAAGATAATCATTACTCTCAGAATAATGCTGGAGTATTATTTACTCGTCCCCATGAATCACAGATGACACCCCGAGAAGAAAGTCGTAGCAATCGCATCGTGCCAAGTAATGTCGCCAAGATCAAGGTGATCGGGGTCGGCGGTGGGGGCTGTAACGCCGTTAACCGCATGATCGCCAGTGGCGTGACTGGAATCGAATTTTGGGCAATTAACACCGATGCCCAAGCCCTAGCCCACTCCTCCGCCCCCCAGAGGTTACAAATCGGGACAAAATTAACCCGCGGCCTAGGGGCGGGCGGCAATCCGGCGATCGGACAGAAAGCGGCGGAAGAATCTCGGGATGAAATCGCCCAAGCATTGGAAGGAACCGATCTAGTCTTTATTACCGCTGGGATGGGCGGCGGCACGGGAACGGGGGCCGCTCCAATTGTGGCCGAAATTGCCAAAGAAATCGGCTGTTTGACCGTGGGAGTTGTGACTCGTCCCTTTACCTTCGAGGGTCGTCGTCGCACTAATCAGGCCGATGAAGGGGTGGGTGGTTTACAAAGTCGGGTCGATACCTTGATTATTATCCCCAATAACCAGTTATTACAGGTAATACCCGCCGAAACTCCCCTACAGGAGGCTTTTCGGGTCGCCGATGATGTGCTGCGTCAAGGGGTACAGGGCATCTCGGATATTATCACTATCCCCGGTCTGGTGAATGTGGATTTCGCCGATGTGCGGGCAGTGATGGCCGATGCGGGTTCAGCCCTAATGGGCATCGGCATCGGTTCTGGAAAATCTCGGGCTAAGGAAGGAGCGATCGCGGCTATATCCTCACCGTTACTGGAATCCTCGATCGAAGGGGCCAAAGGCGTAGTCTTTAACATCACTGGTGGTCAAGATCTAACCCTACACGAAGTCAATGCCGCCGCCGAAATTATCTATGAAGTGGTTGATCCCAACGCTAATATCATCTTCGGGGCAGTAATTGACGAGAAAATGCAGGGAGAAGTCAGAATTACCGTCATTGCCACCGGTTTTTCCGGCGATTCCCCCTCTCGTCCCACCGGTAGCAAGGTGGTGATCAATGCCCCCGCACCCAGTCCGGCCCCGACTCCCGAACCACCAAAACCGGCGGGATTAGATATACCCGAATTCTTGCAACGTCGTCGTCCTTTTGATCGCTAACCTCCTATGACTGCCATTGCCCTCACCATCGCCGGTTCCGATAGTGGTGGCGGCGCGGGAATTCAAGCTGATTTGAAAACCTTCGCCTTCCACCGAGTTCACGGCACCAGCGCCCTTACCTGCGTTACCGCCCAAAATACCCTAGGGGTCGAGCGCGTCGAGTCCCTAAGTCCAGAAATGGTGACAGCCCAAATCGATGCCGTGGTCAGGGATCTGTCTGTGTCAGCGGTTAAGACGGGAATGCTGTTTAGTAGCGAGATTATCGAAGCAGTGGCCGAGGCGATCGAGCGCTGGCGTTTAATCAGTTTAGTGGTAGATCCGGTTATGGTTTCGCGGGTAGGAGCCAAATTAATTGATGATCGGGCTGTAGATAGTCTTTTTGATAGTTTAATTCCTCTGGCTTCGATTATTACCCCTAATCGTTACGAGGCGCAGCTTTTAAGTGGCATCGAGATCAATGATTTTGAGACGATGAAAGCGGCCGCCGAAATTATTTTCCAGAAGTCGGCCACACCAGTATTAGTGAAAGGTGGCGGCATGAAAGGCCGGCTGCGTGGGGTTGATATCTACTTTGATGGGGAGGAATGGGAAACTTTTAAGACCAGAAGCGTCGAAACCAATAATACTCACGGGACTGGTTGTACCCTATCGGCAGCGATCGCTGCTAACCTCGCTTTGGGTGATGACCTGAAAATAGCGGTGAAAAAAGCCAAGGATTACGTTACTAACGCCCTCGATCATTCCCTCCCTATCGGTCAAGGAACCGGTCCTGTGGGCCATTTTTACCGCTTAAAAGCCCTAAATTAGTCGATTCATAACCACTACGCCGCGTATTTCCCCCCAAGTACCCCAGAGTTGCACTGGTCGCCCCTCGGTTCCCCTCTCGGTCTATCGAGAATTAGTCAAAGAATTGCAGGCCACTCAGGCACGGGTGGAATTTCTAGAAGCACAAAACCAGCAACTTGTCAAGAGTAATCGGCAATTACGTCAGGATGGCAAGTGGTGACTTTAATCGATAATCGCAGAGTCCTGTAGGGGCGAAGCATTCGGGTATAACCCATCGCTGAAACCGGAGATTTCCTGTCCGAATGCTTCGCCCTTACTTTTTTAGCAAGTCCTAACCAATTCAGGTAAAGGTTCAGGACCTACCCATCTACCTTGTTTCCAGATTTCCTCATCCTCTACCGGTAACGCATCGGGATCGGAACGGGCAGCTTGATCTATTTCCTCTTCGGTCATCTTGTTGAGCCGTTCCCTCTCTTTTAGTTTTTCCGTGCCGGACTCGATGACGATTTTCTCTTGGCTACCGTCCTTTAAGAAAACTGTAATACGCTTTTCGTTCACGCTCATTTGCCCTCCTAGCAGTAATTAATCGACAAGATTTGCCTCTTAAGGTATATACAAGGCAATAGACCTGTTTTTCAAGTTCTCCAAACGCTATCGTCCGTTTTTCGCCATAACCCCTACGATTATCTGGGATTTCATAAAGAAAAGTATCGAAAAGATCGAGAATTTACTCAAAGTCCACATTATGTTTTTCTATGTTAGAACACCGCTTGCTCTCATCCCATTCAAACGAGTCAAACTTCATCGAAAATTTGGGTCTGAAACCCCGCCGTTTTAGGTTGGCTTTGCTGTTAAATATTAGCACATTTACGAAATATATGCTAAAATATGAGACATGGAAAAAGCCTATTCTTACCGAT
>NZ_SFBZ01000085.1:0-10067 GCF_007095495.1 Microcystis sp. M_QC_C_20170808_M9Col
CCTAATTTTCAGGGAAAAAGTCCAGGAATTTTCCCCCCGATCCCCGCAATGGCTGGCACTTTTTGAGGGGAAAAAAGTCCAAAAGTCTTATCCAACAAGGTTTTTAGATTTATTCAGCAAACCCTACTTAAACAAAATGGCAATGCTTCAACAGAGCGCCTTCAAGTAGGGGATGATATTCTTTTTCGGAGATAGTATAGGCGCCAAATCTAGCCAGATGGGGATTTTGCATTTGGGCATCAAATAGACAGAAATCCCGTTCTCTAAGGTGTTCGACTAGCTTGACCATGGCTACCTTAGAACCATCGGGAATTTTATAGAACATCGATTCCCCGATAAAAACCCCGCCAATGGCCAAACCTAAAATCCCCCCCGCTAATTGATCCCCTTGCCAAGTCTCGAAACTGTAGGCCCAACCGGCCTGGTGTAATTGCTGATAGATTTGCATTAACTCCGGGGAAATCCAAGTCAGCGAGCGATCGGCACAACCGGCACAAACCCCAGCAAAATCGCGGTTAATAGCCACGGTAAAGCGATTTTGATTCAAAACTCGTTTTAGGGACTTGGGATACCTAAAACGCCGATCAAGAGGGATAAGAGCGCGATTTTTACTAGAATACCAATCCAATCTGCCCCCCTCATCGGCCATGAGAAAGTAACCGCGTGCGTATCCTTGTATAATAGAGGCGGTATCCACGACTCCCCCCAAGAATTCAGTCTCGTAGCCTGATCATTCTCTAATTATGCCTGATCATCCCCCACCAATTCCGCCTATTACTTTACCACCGATCGAAAATCCCCAACAGGAACAAACTTGGCTGCGCACCGCTTTACATCGTTGGTTAGATGCGGAATTTATTCCCGAAGCTATTAATGAAACTATCGCTGAACGTGCTAGTCAAATTTTTCTGCGTCAGCGTTTGGAAGGGGAAAACGATCTCGGTAGCTTGGTGATTGCGATCGTTACCGAGATGCAAGCTTTTGATTTTCGCGAAAGTTTTTATAGTGAATTTGCCATCGCTAACGCTGTCAGTGATTTAATTTTAGATAGTTTAGGGATCGATCGCTGTTGTGGGCAAAGTTAGACAGTTTTTCTTTGTTATTGGAGTTTAATTTCCATTAGCTGCTCTGCTAATTTTTTTGTACGAATGGGGTATTACTCATTTAAGAAGTTAACAAAATTTTCTTGGGGATGTGCCACGATGATATTACTATAGTTTTGGGCTAATTCCTTGAGATTGAGTTTTTGCCGCCAGGATTCCACATCGCGGTTCTGAAATAATTGAAACTTAACTCGATCGTTAACTAAATAGGATAATGACAAAAAGAAACTAGGGGTATTATTGCTGATAACTATCGGCTTGGTCATGGAGTTTAAAACAGGGGCGATTTCTAGATTAACTCCACTGGCTGTACCTCTTTGATCGTCTAAACCCGCATCAGAAGTTAACCCGAGAAATACACCTGATACTATACCTAGTAGCAGGAAAATTAGCAAGATTTGTTGTCCTAAATAGTGAAGCCAATTTTTTGGGGACTTTGATCCGATATAACTGGCAATCAGGTAGGATATAGCCATCTGCATTCCCAGAAAAACTGGTAGATAATATCTGGCTTGTAGGGAGCGGATCGATGGTTTTAATAAATCAGGTACAATTTGAAACAGTGTAGGAACAACAATCAAAGTTATTAGGAATAACCAAACTTTCGGCGAAGTGTATCGGATGAGATGGTAAAGAGAATAAACCACTAATAATAATATTAATAGATGAAAAGCCGATTCTAATCTGCCTTTGCGGTGAAAGAAATCCACGAATACATGACCAGCATGACGGAATAAGGTTTGAGATATTTCGATGATATTAGTCTTAAACTGTCGATAGTATTGGGTATTGCGATCAATTTTGTCTAGGTTGGTAAAAATCACGAATAGCCAAGGGCTAAATAAAACTAAGCTGCCAACACCTGCCAATACATAGCTAACAACTGTTCTTGTAATTTTCAATCTCTCGAGAAGAATCACATATAAAGCTTGGGCGATGGCCACAGGAGCAGAAAATAAATGAGTATAACAAGTCAAGGCTAAACTGAGGCTATACCAGAGCCAACTTTTAAGCGTATTTTTACGGATTGCTCGCAAAAGAGTGATTGCCGATAAAAGAATTGACAGTGTCCAAAGACTATACTGGGTAGTATTTTGAGCCACGAGCATCTGAAAGGGAGAAACAGCGAATAAAGCGATCGCTATCCAGCCCGTTAGGGAGGAATCGAACAATTCTAGGCATAACCAATAAAGGCAAGGAATGACTAAGATGCTTAAGAAAATCGAGAAAGTTCTGGCGGAATTTTCGATGGGGATTAACTGCATCCAGAAGCGCGCTAACAAATGGTATAGGGCAGGATGTTCTGGATTGCCCATCAGAGAGCGCAAGGCATCGGATAGAGAGCGTTCGGAATGAGGATGTTGAAAATATTGTAGGTCTTTCCTGCCAATAATTTCACCGTTGAAAGCCTGCTCCCGCACGTCTTGAGTCGTGTATCCCGAAAAACGCATGATACTTCTAACTTCATCGGCACTATAGACTTTTTGCTCTATATGAAAAAACCGCAATCCCATACCGATCACTAAAATAGTGATAATCAAAAACTTTCCGAAATTAGCGGCCGATTGATCAGGTAAATATTTTTTCTGGTCTATCATAAGTTTATTTGTCCGTAGGTCATCAATCAACAAGAATTAATTGATAGTTGTTTGAAAAGTTTAATTGATTTCCAACCCAGCGATCTCAGCGATTGTATAGGCTGGTCTGCCCTTAACTTCTTCGTAAATTCGCCCAATATATTCCCCTAATATGCCAATACTGATCAATTGTACCGAACCCAAGAAAAACACGGCGATCAAGATAGTAGCTAAACCGGTAACGGGAGAGTCGGGTTGCTGTAAGCGCCAGTAGAGAACCAGTAAAGCCATAAACAGGGCAATTAAAGCGGAAAATAAGCCTAAATAAGTGGAAAGACGCAGGGGAATCTTAGAAAAAGACACCAAGCTATTAATCGCTAAAGCTAGGGATTTTTTAAAAGTGTACTTGACTTCGCCAGCAAACCGGGGATCTCGCTCAAATTTAACAGCAGTTTGTCGGAAACCAATCCAAGCGCGCAAACCGCGAATATAACGATTCCGTTCTGGCATAGAATTTAATAGGTCCACTACCTGACGATCCATCAGACAAAAATCCCCCGTGTCCGCAGGGATATCCACGTCGGCTAATTGTCGCAGCAATCTATAGAAAACGTAGGCAGTTAGGCGTTTAAACCAACTTTCTTTTTTCCGTTTTGTTCTCTGGGCGTAAACCACATGATAACCTGCTTGCCAAGACTCAATCATTTTGGGAATCAATTCCGGTGGATCCTGCAAGTCGGCATCGAGGACAACAATAACTTGACCCCTAGCGAAATTGAGTCCTGCCGTTACTGCTGCCTGATGGCCAAAGTTACGAGCAAAGCTAATGTAACAGACCCTAGCATCTCTTTCCTGTAGTTGCCGCATTAAATTTAAGGAGCGGTCGCGACTGCCATCATTAATCAGAATTAGTTCCACAGAATCATCTAAACTATCCATGACGGCACTGACACGGCGATAGAGTTCTGGAATGGTTTCTTCCTCGTTATAAATCGGGATAATTAGCGAATATTTCGGCATTTTCGAGAAGTCGAACGGACAAAAGCCGTGTTTTTATGGCGGGCGCTACGCTCTAAATATTCTGCTAAAGTATCCCTTTTGTCAACTTAATAGATTACTGCTAGACAGTGCTTTTAAATTGCCAAGGAATGATCGACCATTGCTTGCTGACGTAAACAATTCCAGTAAGCTGCATAGAGATCCGTCTGTTGACCGCGCAGGGAAGCGATCGCAGGTGCAGCAGGAAAAGGCCAGAGACGATCAAAAACCACTTCTCGATGAGCCAGACGAAACTGCAGCAAATAAACAGAAGCAGGAGCCTGTAAATTATCCAGTAATTGCGCTGCCAGCCGATGTAAAGACTTAAGACTCTCTCTTTCCAGACTAATCGGTTGACTGTAGGCGTTAGGGATCATGCCCTCCCCGATCACCTCACCGTATTCTAAACCCTTAGATGTCACCGTGATCGGCAACCAAAGATCTCCAAAAGAAGAGTCTCCCTGACTGGTTTTATAGTGCAGGGTATGGGCAACCCAAGTGCGTCTTTCCTCGATATCCCGACAAGCTTGATAAACTTTTTTACCAGGAAAATTCACCCAATTGGGTAATTGAATTGTTAAGGGACACCAGATTAGATTATTTTGGCCGGTTTTACCCGACTCCATTTTTGACCACAAAGAAGCCGTCCCCGTCACCTCCACCGCCAAGGATTTAGGAACCGCATTTTTTAAGGCAATCACCATCTTTTCGGTAACGGGCGATAGCCGAGACATCTGACCACTGGCTTGAGCTTCGGCATTAACGAGAATGATAACTTTGTCCATTTCTTGTTGTGGGTTGGGTGAACTTGAACGATCAGCGGTGAGGTTGGTTAAGAGTGAGAACTGACTGGGGTTCAATGCTTCTGTAGTCGCCATGGCAAAAGCTATTTCTCTGGATTTTAGCGGATTATACAAGAGCGCAACTATTTTTTACGGATTTTTTCAACAACAAGCATCTTCGAGGCGGGATTTTTCTTCTCCCCCTCATAGAATACCTTAAGTAATCAGTGATCAGTAACCAGTAAACAGTGATTAGTCAAGAAGAAATTCGACCGCATCTAAAACCTAATTGGTTAAGCTAAAAGCTTTGATGTATTTAGTTTCTAACCTTCTTTTTAGGTAGGAGAATTGCCAAATTCTTTTTGGGAGCCTCTTGCCTGTTGCCTCTTGCCTTCAGCAGCTGATCACCGATCACTAATCACCGATCACTGAAATTACTCGTCTTCGGCGAAAATAAAGCGAGTTAGTTCACTAGGATCGGGTTCGGGGCTAGATTCGGCAAATTTAACCGCTGCCTCGATTTCAGCTTGAATTTTCTGCTCGATTTCTTTTAATTCCTCTCTCGTGGCCAGATCTCGCTCGTAGAGGTAGGCGGCAAAGCGAGTGATCGGATCTCTTTCGCCCCAGAATTGTTTCTCGTCAGCACTGCGTAACTCGTCGGGATCTGCCAGAGAGTGACCCCGGAAACGATAGGTTAAGGCCTCAATTAAAGTCGGCCCCTCACCAGCGCGGGCGCGGGCCACGGCTTCTCTGGCGGCGGCATGAACGGCGACCACATCCATCCCGTCCACTTCCACACCGACCATACTAAAAACACTGGCTTTTTTATAGATTTCCGGTTGAGAAGTGGCTCGATCGTGGGCCATACCGATCGCCCACTTATTATTTTCCACCACATAGATAATCGGCAACTTCCAGAGAGCGGCCATATTCAGACACTCAAAAAACTGGCCATTATTACTCGCCCCATCCCCGAAGAAACAGACCGTTACCTGATCGGCACTGGCATCACCCATGGCTTCGCGACGGTATTTACTCTGAAAAGCCGCCCCGGTTGCGACGGGAATCCCCTCGGCCACAAAAGCGTAACCCCCCAAAAGCTTATGTTCGGCGGAGAACATATGCATGGAGCCGCCCCGTCCTTTACTACAACCAGTAGCTTTGCCGAATAACTCCGCCATTACCTCCTTAGCGGGAACTCCGGCACTGAGGGCGTGGACGTGATCGCGATAGGTGCTAGAAACGTAATCTTCTCCCTGACGCAAGGCTTTAATAATACCGCTAGATATCGCTTCTTGACCGTTGTAGAGGTGGACAAAACCGAACATTTTGCCTCGATAATACATTTCGGCACATTTATCTTCAAACATCCGCCCCAAAACCATATCCTCGTATAGGCGAAGACCTTCAGCTTTGGTAATAATGATGGAAGCAGGATTAAAGGTTGGTAAAGTACGTTCGGAAATCATAGGGTCTGTAGTATCATTTAGACAACAAAAAGGCAAGGGGAGAGGAAGCGGTAGATTTTTCGAGAATTCTGGCAGTGAATTTTTTAGGCTTAAACCAAGGGGTTCTTGGTATTTTCTCTCTCAAATCTAATCTTAGTCAGTCAGAGATTGGCTAGGATAAGATGGTATCTTGTTATTTTACTCGCTCCGCTCTCACTTACATCATTTAATTCACCTTAGATGTCGGCAGGATGCCCCCGTTACACCCTACGGGTTAGCGGCGGAGGAATGCCGACCAGTATAAAACGCGCGTAGCGCATCGACTCTAAATATGTTATGCTTCCTGTTGGTGAGTTTTTTGAGGCCGTGGAACAAGTCCTGACGCTAGTGATCAAGCTTCAAGTATGTAGCGAACAACAACAAGCGCTGTCCGATACCTGTACGGCTTTTGCGTCGGCTTGTAGCTGGATTAACGAGAACGTCAACCCCCAGCTGACTAACCGGAACTCGATTCAGGCTGTCTGTTATCAGGACGTTAAGGATCGGTTCGGACTGACGGCTAACCACGTTGTCAGAGCTTGCGGTCGGGTGGCGGCTAATCGTTTGACAGCAAAACTTCAAGGGAAGAAGGTCAAGAACTTTGCTCCAACAAGTTTCGACTGTGACGCTCGAACCTTCCGTTTCGTCGAGAAAGATTGGGCGATTACTGTTAGCACCACGGGGAAACGGTTAACCATTCCCCTGAGAGCGAGCAATTACCATCGGGGGAAACTTACCTGGCAAAATCCGACCTCCGCTCAAATCTGCCTACATCGTGACGGCGGTTGGTATGTCCACATCCAACTAAAATCGGAACCGCCGAAACCTATCAACGCGGATAACATTATCGGGGTCGATTTCGGCCGTCGTGACATCGCGGTAACATCAACCGATCAATCGTGGTCGGGGGAGGGAATCAAGGAAACGAGGGATAAATACAGTCGCGTTCGAGCTTCTCTGCAAAGGAAAGCGTCTCAAGGCACTAGATCCACCAGGCGTAGGTGTCGGGAGATATTGAAACGGCTATCGGGGCGGGAGAGAAGATACCAAGCGCACTTAAATCATGTAATCAGTAAAGCTATCGTTGCCGAGGCAAAATCAACCAACTCGATTATCGCTATTGAAGACCTAACCGGTATTCGAGAGAGAACCAACCAACAACCACGAAATAAGACCGAGAGAAGACGGTCTAACTCTTGGGCTTTCTATCAACTTCGACAATTTCTCGAATACAAAGGCATTAAAGAAGGAGTTGAGGTTATCGCGGTTAATCCACGATATACCTCTCAAACCTGTCATTGTTGCCTACATATCGGAATTAGAAGCGGAAAATCGTTTAAGTGTAGTAATAAGACTTGTGGTTGGATTGGTGACGCAGACGCGAACGGTAGCAAGATGATTAGACTTTTGGGGCTGAGTGTAATCCAGCCCAGAGAGCCGAATTTATTGGCTTGCCCGATAAGTTTAGGGTTACAGAAAGCTCCCGTTAAGCTGACGCTTTAACGGGAGTAGATTACTAAGGACTCTCCAGAGTTGAGGTACAGCTAACCGTGCGCATTCCTCTTGACTACTACAGGATATTGGGAATCCCCTTTCAGGTGAGTGCCGAGCAGATTGATTTGGCCCACGCCGACCGGGGACGGCAATTGCCACGTCAAGAATACAGTCAAACAGCGATCATTGCCCGTCAGCACTTGTTAGATGAAGCTTACCAAGTGTTAAGTGCTGCGGATCGCCGTCGTGATTATGATGCTCAATTTTTCGACCCCAATCCCTTGCTTCTCAACCCAGAAAGCAGCGCCGAAAACCTAGATTCTCAGGCTGGGGAGGCGGCTGCGGCTTCGCCGGAATATCTCACTCCCCAGATTACCATTGCCCCCGCCGATCTGGTGGGAGCTTTGCTCATCCTGCAAGAGTTGGGAGAATACGAGTTAGTGATTCGTTTGGCCGAAACTTATCTAGATTTAGAGCCAACTACTCGCCCAGACATGATCTTAACCTTGGCTTTGGCCTACGGGGAATTAAGTCGGGAATATTGGCAGGATAAAAATTATGAACAGGCGGCCAGCACCGCAACCAAAGCCCTGACTTGGTTGGAACAAGAACAAATGTTCCCGCAAGTGGCCAGCGAGATTCGCCATGATTGCGATCGCCTGCGCCCCTACCGGATACTGGAATTGTTATCCCAAGAAAAAAAACCTAGTCTTGCCCGTCAGCGCGGCTTAAATCTCTTGGAGGAGATGTTGGCCGCTCGCGGCGGCATCGATGGCCAGGGCGACGATCGCTCTGGTTTGGGGGTGGATAATTTTTTACGCTTTATTCAACAGTTACGGGTTTATTTAACTCAGGCCGAACAGGAGAAAATCTGGGCTAAAGAGGCTCAACGCCCCTCGGCGGTGGGTAATTATCTGCTGGTCTATGCCTTGATCGCCCGCGGTTTCGCCCAAAAACAACCCGCCGCTATTGTCGCAGCCAGCGATCGCCTGCAGCAATTACAAAAACATCAGGATGTCTCCCTAGAGCGATCGATCTGCGCCCTACTGCTCGGTCAGACGGAACGAGCAAGCACAATTTTAGAAAAAAGTCAAGAGCAAGAAATATTAAATTATATTAAGGAACAATCCGGGCAATCTGCCGATCTTTTACCCGGGCTATGTCGTTACGGTGAGCGTTGGTTACAAACAGAAGTTTTCTGCCATTTTAGTGATTTAGTCGAGCGGAAAGCCTCACTCAAAGAGTATTTTGCCGAGGAAGAAGTACAAAATTATTTAGAAGAATTGTCAGGTTTTCCTGACGAAAAAGTTCCCGTCGAGGTTCGAGAAAAGGCCAGCGAACCCTTAGAATCGGAAGTAAATGTTCTGAAAACCCACACCCCCCCCACCCATTTAAACCCAGTGCCAGGAGTGACACCGATGAGGGAATCTGCTTATTCTTCTTCCCACTCTCGTCCCCAAAAACCGTCTTTAGCTAGAGTTAACGGTGAGCGGACAAGCACTGCTGTACCTGCCCTGAGAGCCACCGCTCAGGAGGAAACTCTCACCCCCTATACTCAGGGTAGTGTGGTGGTGACAGCAGCCTATCGTCAACCGGCACTTAATCCCCCCCGTCGTCGTCCTAGTCGCCCGCGTCCCCAAGCAGCAGGCAACTCCGGGCCGGCAGCCCTAGAAACGGCAAAAACTGCCGTAGTCGCACCGAAACGGAGACGACCAGCCCGCAGAAAACTGCGACTCGATCGAGTGGCGATATTGGGGGTAGGATTAGTGGGAACAATCGCGGTTTTGTCCCTGGGGGTAAAGGCAATTGTCGATAGTCAATCTCCTTTGGCAGCCTTGCAAGGGGAACAGTTACCGATTTCTTTAAATACTCCCATACTAGAAATTCCCTCGGCTAAGGCGGAAGTGATGGAAGGAATTCCCTTGGACAAGGAAACAGCAAAGGAGACGATTCAAGCTTGGTTAGCGGTAAAATCGGCGGCTTTTGGCAGTGAACACCAAAAAGAGCAATTGAAAGAGGTTTTAACAGGTTCAGCCTTGGAAATTTGGCAAAAACGAGCGGCGGCTCTACAGGGAAATAACTATTGGCGCTACGATCATCAAGTGGATGTGCGCTCAGTTACTAATAATGCGAAAAATCCTAATTTAGGGACGGTGGAAGCGATAGTCAACGAAAAGGCCATGTATTTCCATAATGGCAAGGAAATTGTCAATCGTTCCTATAATGAGTCCTTGAACCTGCGCTATGATTTGGTACGGCAAGGAGATAAATGGTTGATCGAAAAAACCCAAGTCTTACCCTAATTTTTTCCGATTAAATCCCCAAAAACTAGGCTTTAGGCTGCCCGCACACCCAATTAAGGCTGCATGGCAGCCTTTTCAGTGGGAAGTGGGGAAGTGGGGAAGTGGGGAGAAGGGAGCAGGGAGAAAAAAGCTGATAACTGATAACTGATAACTGATAACTGATAACTGATATAGTCATTTCAAATAAGTGTGAGACGAGGGAAAAATAAGGTAAAATCAAGAGAAACGAGCAACCCATACAGAAAAATGTCTTATAGCCTAGACTTGAGAAAAAAAGTAATCG
>NZ_SFBZ01000086.1:0-8137 GCF_007095495.1 Microcystis sp. M_QC_C_20170808_M9Col
ACATGGTAAGAGCGAAAAACAATTAAATACTGTGGGACACACAGAAATTTACGCTTGGGGAGTAGTCTTTAAGAGTGCTTACCTTGTAGGTGTAGTCGGACTAGACATGAAACTGTAAGACCAAAATTAGCTTTGCTAGTAGCGGCAAGATTCAGCCCAAGAATCTCCGCACTTTTAGGGCGGAGAGTGTCAACTCCTAAGTAATTCGTTTAACAAAGGCAATTATGGATATTTTGACACTTGGTTGGGTTAGCATTCTCGCCCTGTTCACTTGGTCGATCGCCATGGTGGTTTGGGGTCGTAACGGTTTCTAGGTAATCTATAGATACCATGGAAACATCCTTGATTCTCAACACTCTCTTTCTAGTCGCCTTAATTCTCCTCGTTATCGTCAGTGGTGGCATTCTCTACCTGACGACTACAGAATGGCGCGATCGCCGTCGTCAAGATGGCGATAAAAAATTAGGAAAATAATCCTGAACAGGTGTACTTAATTACGCCTGTTTTTCCTTTACTATGATTAAAATACTGCACTTATCGGATATTCACATGGGGAGCGGTTTTTCCCATGGACGTTTAAATCCAAAAACGGGATTAAACACGCGTTTAGAGGATTTTATGGGCAGTTTAAGCCTCTGTATCGATCGGGCTATTGCCACCCCTGTGGATCTAGTGCTTTTTGGGGGAGATGCCTTTCCCGATGCCACTCCTCCTCCTTTTGTTCACGAAGCTTTTGCCAGTCAATTCCGTCGTCTTGCCGATGCTAATATCCCAACGGTGTTATTAGTGGGTAATCACGATCAACATTCTCAGGGTAATGGCGGTGTCAGTCTCTCCATCTATCGTACCCTAGCGGTGCCGGGGTTTATTGTTGGCGATCGCCTGACCACCCATCGCATCACCACCCGCAACGGCGATATCCAAGTAATTACTTTACCTTGGTTAACCCGCGCCACTCTCTTAACCCGTCCCGAAACCGAGGGTTTATCCTTGAGTGGGGTAAATGAATTGTTAATTAACCGTTTGGAACCGGTTTTAGAAGGAGAAATTCGCCAATTAGATACAAGTGTACCAACAGTTTTATTAGCCCATTTAATGGCCGATCGAGCTAGTTTAGGAGCAGAAAGATTTTTAGCGGTTGGTAAAGGTTTTACCGTACCTTTATCGCTGCTAAATCGTCCACAATTCGAGTATGTTGCCCTCGGTCATGTTCACAAACATCAAAATCTTAATCCTAGCAATGATCCGCCTATTGTCTATCCGGGTAGCATCGATCGAGTGGATTTTAGCGAGGAAAAAGAAGATAAGGGCTATGTTTTAATAGAAGTGGCTAAAGGAGAGGTTAAATGGGAATTTTGTCCTTTACCCGTGCGTCCTTTCCGTTCCATCGAAGTGGATGTTTCCGAGGCAGAAAACCCCCAAAAAGAATTGCTGAAAGCTCTCAAAAAACACGATATTCAGGAAGCAGTTATCCGCTTAGTTTATAAAATTCGCAGTGAACAATTAGAACTAATCAACACCAATCAGCTTGACGAAGCGTTAAAAACTGCCCATAGTTATAGTATTCGGGCCGAGTTAATTAGTCAATTAACCCGTCCCCGTTTACCGGAATTAGGGGTGGGTAATCAATTAGATCCGATGGAGGCGTTAAAAGCTTATATCGATAATAAGACAGATTTGCGCGATATTGTCGATGATATGTTAGAGGCAGCCCAGCTTTTATTAAATCAACAGCCAGAAATTTGGCTAGAGGAAGAAACCTCGATTTAGTTATCAGTTATCAGTTATCAGTTATCAGTAAACTGATAACTGAAACATCTTCCCTATCCCTCTTTGAACTAGCCATGAGTTTATGTCTTAATCCCGATTGTCTATATAACAATGATCCTACAGATAAATTCTGTCAAAAATGTCGCTTTCAATTATTACTAAAAGATCGTTATCGTGCTATAAAATTAATTGGTCAAGGAGGTTTCGGTAAAACTTTTCAAGCAATTGATGAGGATAAACCTTCTAAACCTTATTGTGTGATTAAACAATTTTTTCCTAGCGCTCAAGGTAGCAATGCTCTCAAGAAAGCGGCGGAATTATTTAAAGAAGAAGCGATTAGTTTAGATAATCTCGGTCAACACCCACAAATTCCCTCCCTCTATGCCTATTTTACCAGCAATGATCGGCGACAATATCTTGTTCAAGAATATATTGAGGGAGAAAATCTAGAACAAGAATTACAAAGCGAGGGAGTTTTCAATGAGGAAAAGATCAAACATCTTTTATTGGAAATTTTGCCAATTCTTGATTTTATCCATGCTAAAAGAGTCATTCATCGGGATATTAAACCAGCTAATATAATTAGGAGACGCAGCGATAATAAAATAATTTTAGTGGATTTTGGTGCCTCTAAATTTATGACCATTGCTAACCTTTCCCTGACAGGAACAGTGATCGGTTCGCCGGGATATATCGCTCCAGAACAAAGCAATGGCAAAGCGATTAATAGCAGTGATTTATATAGTTTGGGAGTCACTTGTATCTATTTATTAACGGGAATATCTCCCTTTGAATTATTCGATGTGAGTGAACATGAATGGGTATGGAGACAGCACCTGATTAATAATCCTGTTAGTGTTGAATTAGGTAAAATTGTAGATAAATTAATTGAATTTGGCACCAAAAAACGTTATCAATCAGCCGGGGAAGTCCTGCAAGAGTTAGCAGTCAAATTAGCCTTCGTGATTCCGCCAAAACCCCGATCACAGAATACAATTCAAGAAACGGTTTTGCCAGTTTTTCCAGCCGCCACCAGGGAGGAAATTAACCTCAAAAGTGCCAAGGAAATTGATTACACTAACCTACGGGATTTCTTAGCGCAAGAAAAATGGCAAGAGGCAGATCAAGAAACGGCTAATCTCTTCTTAAAAGTTGCCGATCGAACTAAAGAAAAATATCTTAAGATAGAAGACATAGATAACTTTCCCTGTGAAGATTTAGCCACTATCAATCAACTCTGGTTACAATATAGTCAGGGAAAATTCGGTATATCTGTTCAGAAAAGAATCTATGAAAGTTTGGGAGGAAGCAGCAATTATGATCAACAAAAATGGAACGCTTTTGGAACAAAAGTCGGTTGGCGAGTTAATAACAAGTGGTTATACTACGATCAAATTACTTTCTCTCTCAAAGCACCCTGGGGACATCTCCCCACCCTTGTGTGGGGTGTGGGGGGTGGGATAATTCTTTTTTCTCGTCTGGAAACCTGTGCCATGGACGGAGTTTCTAGCAGGGGATAAATTGACTTAAAAACTTTTCTGGAGAATTAAACAATTTCTCCCTTCGCCAGTGCGGATATATTGTAAAGTATCAGTAAGAGAACGCATAAAAATTAATCCTCGATCGCTTTCCATTTCCAAAGGTGCGAGAGGATGTTGTTGTAGAGAATCGAGTTTGGCTTGCAGATCAAAAGGTTGACCGTGATCCCATATTCTTATTTCTAGAGAATGGGACTGTAAAGTTAATTCTAGATCGATCGGTGTAGTCGGTGGTAAATGTTGGTGAGCGTAACGGACAGCATTAGTAAATCCTTCTGCTAAAGCCACCTTACACTGCCAAAGCACCGAGTCAGGTAGAAAGGAACTGCCGTGAGATTCAAACCATTGTAGGACTGGGATTAAAGCTGCCAATTCCGTCCGGACTTGTAGATAGAATTGGAGGGGGGAAGAAGGGGAATTTAAGACTTCAGAAGGCACCACTGTTTTTTTGAAAGAGAATCAAAATTGTTTTAAAAATCAGTTGTAGATCGTAGCCTAAACTCCAATTTTCTTGATAGCGCAAATCTAGTTGAATTACCTCTTCAAAATTACTCACCCGAGAGCGACCATTCACCTGCCATTCTCCCGTCATACCGGGTTTTACATCTAAACGTTGCCATTGGGGAACATCGTAGCGTTCCACCTCATCGGGGGTGGGAGGACGAGTGCCAACAAGACTCATTTCACCGGTGATCACATTCCAAAACTGGGGCAATTCGTCTAAACTCGTGCGACGTAAAAATTTTCCTACCCGGGTAATCCGGGGATCATTTTTATTTTTAAAAAAAGCTCCCTCCGCTTGATTAGGGATTTTATCCTTGAGTGCTTCTGCATCCACACACATGGAACGAAACTTAAGAATTTTAAATTCCTTTCCCAACCAACCGCAGCGGGTTTGACTGAAAAAAATTGGACCCGGACTGTCTAACTTAATAGCGATAGCAATGGGGACAAAAATAACCCCCGTGATTAATAAACCCACGATCCCACCAACAATGTCAAGACCGCGCTTTAACCAACTGCGAATCGAGGGATGGGTTTCCGGTAGATGGTTTTCATTGGCAGTAAAGCTCTTTTCTTGGGCTGCTAGGGGGGAGGTTTGGAAAGTGAATAATTGATCTAGTCCCGTAATCGATAAAACCCCCATCACTGGGGGATGGACGTTAGCCAGCACTAACTCGATATTTTCTGCCCTGGCCGCTTTGAGATTATGGACTAAAGCACCCACACCACTACTATCCATAAATTGAGTGGCATTTAGATCAAGAATGACTTTTTCGGGAGTGGGTGTTTGGGCGATGAGATGGTGAAACAGATCCTTGAACTGTACTGCTTCCAAGACAGTCAAGCGATCCGGCATCCGCAAAACCGGATACTCCATCGGAATGATCAGAAAACGTGTTTCAGGAATTTGGGAAGTCATCGACACAAAGAGATGGTTTGATAGATGAACAAGGCCTGATGACCCACTTAAATGTTTACTACACTTTTCCCCAAATACCAATGGGTAATGTCAGAGATTACCTGTGATCATCGGCTAACGAATCTCACCTAGGGGCGGACGGCCTTGGGTTTGGGCTTTCGCTTTGGCTGCACTCTTTCTCAGGGCATCTAAACGGGTCTCATAACGCTTACGCAGACGACGGTTGGGCGTTTGTTCAATTAGGGTTTTAAAGGCACTGCCTAGGCTCTTGTAGGCGTTGGGGAGAGAATAACCGAAACGGGTGGCCAAGGCGATCGCTTTTTCATCGGCTTCGATCGCTTCTTTGAGAATTTTATCGCCATTATTTTTGCGCCAGAGACGATAACCGGAAATCCCACATAATCCCATAGCCAAAAGCAATAATAACCCGTCCTGTACCCATAATTCCCCCACTGCACCACCTAAGCCAATAGCGAGGGCGGCCATTTCCCAGCCTTCCCGGGGAATACTATCATTTTGAATCCTGGCGACTTCATGCCAAAAGAGCAGATTACGCTGATCAATGGCTAAATTTTCCCATTTGGCTAAATCTATCTGAATTTCTACCTCATCTCTGCCAATTTCTTCACAACGGATCAGGGGGGGGTTAACCTCTGTGGAACCTTCTACCGTTACCCAACTTTGTAATTCTGGAGGTAGTAGGGTTTTTAGGCGCCGAAGTTCGCTCATTTCGGCTCGTGCAGAGGAGGCCGCATAAGATGTCATAGATTTTTTACCTATTCTCTACCAATGACGATGATTTCTATTTTCGATCATAGCGGTCTTTTTTGTGATCTTGGCAGCTTTTGGCCCTAGAGAGCATTTTCAGTGATCAGTAAACAGTGATGGAAGTGGGGGAGTGGGGAGTGGGGGAGTGGGGAAGTGGGAAGAAACCATCCATAACTGGGTTTTTAAAGTTCGATTGGGAGTCAATCATACTAAGTAGGTGGGTGTTAAAAATTGTCAGATACCCCCCTTATTAAGGGGGATTAAGGGCGGATCAGCACCCCCCTTATCAAGGGGGGATTAAGGGGGGATCAAAGACAAAATCTCTCTTCTATTTACTTATTAAATAGACTGTAACTTGTGCTGGCTAATGCTCAAATATATCTTTGTATTGCTGTAAATCTAAAGCGGTGAAGATGGGGATACAACTAAAGCATTTTTGGGCTAATTCCCATCTTTCTTCCCTTTGCATCATCACCATCAATTTATCTCGCACTGACAGTAAATAGCGCACATCGTTAGCAGCATAACTCAGTTGTTGTGGGGTGAGATTAGCGGCATTTCCCCAATCAGAACTCTGAGCGGTTTTGTCTAATTCTATGCCTTCCAATTCCTGCACGAGACTTTTTAAACCGTGACTGCTGGTATAAGTCCGAGCCAGTTTACTGGCGATTTTGGTACAGAAAATCGGTTTAGTGGCAATGCCGAAAGTATGGGATAATTGAGCCACATCAAAACGGGCGAAATGAAAGACTTTTTCTATCCGCTCATCTTCCATGACCTTTTTGAGATTAGGAGCCTCTGTTTGCCCCCTAAAAACCCGAATGGCAGTGACAAAACCACTGGGATCACAGAGTTGAATTAAACACAGTCGATCGCGCCCCGGTATTAATCCCATAGTTTCTGTATCTACAGCGATCGAATTAACCCCCAGATAACGGGATAATAGGTCATCGCTTAAATCTCGATCGCACACTTGAAAATTGTCTAAGTTCATATAGTTAGAAGATAGGAGAGCTTTTTTCAGTTATCAGTTATCAGTTATCAGTAAACAGTTATCAGTAAACAGTCAGCAATTCTCAGTTTTAGACACAGCAAGCCTTTTAGGGATTTAAAGAACATTTTAAAGGGGGATTTTTGGCGCAACTTTGGGTGTACTATCACGTCAAAAGCCTGAAGACTTGTGAAATGAAATTCGCCATCCCATTGAATTTTACCCCGTATTATGCGAACTAACTCCCAAAAGCCTTGCTACAGGGCAAATTTAGAATTGCTGGTAAACAGTGATCAGTAAACAGTAAACAGTGATCAGTAAACAGTAAAAAGACAGCACTGTTAATGCCATTTAATACTCCTTACTTAAGACTGTCCGCTGAAAACTCAAATCTGATCACTGATAACTGATAACTGAAAAGGCTGATAGTTAAAAACTGATAATTAAATTTAAATATCATCAGGGTCATTTTGTCAACGTTTTTTAACAAAAAGTTGTGTAAAATAATATTCACCAGCATTATTTTTAGCGATACCGATACCGGTGAGATTATAATCACCAACCATATTTTTTTGATGGCCGGGGCTATTAATCCAACCCTTGACGGCAACGCTAACGGGGTCAGGATATCCCTTCATAAAAGCCAAATTTTCGCCCATTTTTTCTAAAGGAATTTTCCTTTGTACTGCCTTGACTCTTCCCTCAAAACCATCATGACTAAAAGGAGCCTGTTTATGGGCCATTTTTTGACTAAATAAGCGAGCTTCATGACTAATACGAGCATCGAGACGTAGGGGCGGTAAATTTTGAGAAATTCGGTAGCGATTAACTTGATAATTAGTGTTTTCTTCGAGGGTAATTAAAAAAGATTGATTCTGGATAGGATCGTAGCTAAGGGAATTAGTAGAAACAGGAGCGGATTGACGTTTTAGAAATATTTGAGTAAAGTACAATTTCCCTTGATTATCCGTCGCTACTCCAATCCCGGTACTATCAAAATCTCCCTCCATATTTTCCCGATGACCTTGACTTTTAATCCAGCCATCCACAGCAATCATTACCGGGTCATCATAACCTTGATTAACTGCCACATTTTCCCCCACCGCTTCATAGGGAACCGAAACACCAATAGTTTGCGCTCTTTTGTCAAAATCTTGATGACTAAAAGGAACTAAACCCGAGGCCATACGTTGGCTATGTAATCTTGCCTGTTGCGAAATTGCTCGATTTAACAGTAGGGGAGATAAATTACGAGATTGACGATAGCGATTGACCTGTTGATAGATTTTATTCTCTAAAATAAGTAAAGTTGCCGCATCTAAAGGAGAGGGAGAAGGAGCGGGAGAGAAAGATGGCACGAGTTCCGTAAAAGAGCTATAGTTTAAGGCACTACAGGCGATTAAACTTGTCGATACAAGCATCAAAATTCCTAACCGATAAGGTTTCTTAAAAAAACTTTTCATCAAAAAAATTGGGTCTGAAACCCCGCCGTTCTAGGTTGGATTTACTGTTAAATACTAGCGCATTTACGGGAGCATCTCACTTACGCGATAAGTAATTATACTTAGCCTAAAAGCCACTCTTAATCGTGTCTTGGAACGAAATCGAGGCTTTTAAAGACTGCGTACATGGAGAATTAAAACAAGA